>CALDQI010000531.1:0-39830 GCA_937911635.1 uncultured Pseudomonadota bacterium
CGGTGCTAAGGCTTCGCCAGGCAATTTCATTGGCAAGCGCCGAACAGGCAAACATCGCCACCCATAGCCAGCTCATGATCCGCCAGCCATTATTGGTCAGCTTGACCTGCGATCCCATAATCGCGGCAAGCGGGTTACGCCCCATGGCACGCCCAACAGCAATTGCCGCCGCAAACATCAAAGTCAGGATTGTCGGTTTGATCTTAATGAACAATTCACCATCACAAGTTGTTTCAGCATCATTTGCAGCCCATGGTGTTGGAAAAGGAAGGATCGCAAAGTCACTGCCACTTTGATTCGTGTCTTCTCCATTTGGAACTCGACCAATCGCTTCACCATCAGACGCCTTCGGAGCAAAAGAAGTTGGATTGGATCCATTATCGTCTTCCCACTCTCCGATCGTTCCACTAGCACCATATAAGACCGTGTCTATAGCTACTGAATTACAATCGACCAATCGTACACCATCAACACTCGAAGAACCATTGCCCAATCCAAGAGACTCGACCAAATCTGGAGAATATCCCAAATCCAAAACGACCTCATCTTCTCCTATCAAATAATACCCTCCCGCTGGAATCACCGTACCATTGGGTATCGTCGCTTTGGTACCAAAAGAGGAGGTTCCCCCCTCCAACATCCAGCCCGAAACATCAATCGATTCACTTGTTTTGTTATGCAACTCAACCCACTCGTGACCACTGTCTGAACCACCAGGATTATACAGCACCTCATTGATCACAACACCTGTCAAGATGATATTCTCACATGTATCTCCCCCACCAGAACTACTGATTATATTTTCTGCACCGGGTGAAGTATCAGAGGTCTCGACAAATTCACTACTGTCATTACTAATATCTGAACAATCTATCGATCTAGCCAAGGTATTTTCTTCTGATGGATCTGGAGCAAAGGGTCCAGTGGTATTGCCGAGGTCATCTGGAAGTCCATTTGTATTTGGAGAATCATACAACACCGTATCCATGACGGCACCTGACGCATTCACAAGTCGAACACCATCTGTCGCACTTCCCCCATTTTGAAATGATGAACTGAATGTTCCGGGAGGAAGAAGTACGTATCCCCCCGCTGGGACTGTAGAACCTGATGGCATTGTATGCTTTTCTGAAAAGGTGGTACCACCCGCTTGAATCATCCATCCAGATACATCAATATCCTCTTCACCATTGTTACACAGTTCGAGCCACTCATTGCTACCATCTGCACCCGCAGGATCAATCAACACTTCATTGATCAACACTTCAGCATTGGCAACACTTGTCAAACCAAAGAACACAATGGGAAGTATTGTGTTTCGTTTTTTGAACAACATTGAATTCCTCCATTCAATCAGAACTGCACATCTATTCGGGGTCTTATAGTCAATGTATATTCATTCTCTATAGATGCAAAATTTGCAATACACGCTCTTTATCTGCCTGCAACTGCCTTTGAAGTTCACTCACACTCTCAAATCGCTTTTCTGCGCGAATTCGCTCCACAAACGCAATCGTCAATTCATCACCATAAATATCACGATTGAAATCAAAAATATGGGTCTCTATTTGAAACTTTCGACCACCAAATGTCGGTTGTGTACCCAAATTCACCATTCCATCCAACCACCGACCTCTGTTCACTTGAACTCGAACGGCATAGACGCCCTTTTCTGGAATCAGAGTCTCAGATGTCGAAACATTCGCAGTTGGAAAACCAATCTTTCGGCCTTCTCTCTTCCCAGAAACCACAATGCCTCGGATTTGATGAGGTCTGGTCAATAAATCAGCCGCTTCTTTGACACCACCAGACTGAATCAGGGTGCGTATTCGAGAGGATGAAACAACCTCAGAGTTCTTTTTAAGTGCCGACACTTGAAGGACATTCAAGTCTGGAATACTGTTTCGTAATGTTTCGACTGTGCCACCTCGAGCTTTTCCATATCGAAAATCATACCCTACTACAACAGATTGAGCGGACAGTCGATTGTGTAGTATCTCTCTGGCGAACCACTTCGGCGAATACCCTGCGAAGGTCAATGAAAATTCTTCCACGACAACACAATCCACACCAAACTGAAGAAGAGTCTCAACTTTTTCTTGCCAAGTATGAATACGCGGTGTCTGCAACTGTGGGGCAAGAAGGGTTCTTGGAGGTGGCTCAAATGTATATACACAAGACAATATGCCAACAGCTTTCGCCTCCGTGATTGTACGACTCAACAACTGTTGATGACCAAGATGTACACCATCAAAGTTGCCAATTGTCACGGCGCATGGTTTTCCTATTCGGGTCTGATACGCACTCGAACCCGCTATGAGAGTCTTCATTAGACCGACCAAGCCTGATTCATTATTGTTGAAATACGGTCGGTATCCAGAGAAGGTCTCGCAAAAAAGAATCCTTGCAATAAATGTACACCGCACTCTTGTAACGCAATCAATTCTTCTTCTACTTCTATTCCTTCTGCAACAATCATCGCATTTGTTGCATTGGCAAAGTCACACATCAGACTCACCAATCGACGTTTACGATCATCTGTGTGCACATTTCTAATTATCGACATGTCCATTTTGATGTATTTGGGACGCAAGTCGGCCAATACGGAAAGAGAAGCATACCCCGCACCCAAATCATCGATCGCAACTTCGTAGCCCATCGACTCGATTTGTTCCATCGTTTCTTCCCAGGATTCAATCTGCTGAAGCTTGGAACGCTCTGTAATTTCCAACACGATTCGACTAGACCACTCCTCCAGTTTTTTCAATCGGATGAGCAATGCTTCGCCACTGGACAATTCATCCGGATGAATATTGAGGAAGAGCTTGATATCTGGAGACAAAATTTTGATCCAATCCCGAACCCGATCTGCTATCACTTCGGCCATCATACTGAGACGATCGTATCGTTCTGCAGCCCGTATGATAGACAAAGGTCCATCAAATACTGGATGTGTACTACGGAGCAAGGCCTCAAACGCATACACTTCTCCTTTTCTATCACCCGTACTCGAAATCAGTGGTTGGAGTGCAACTTGTATGAAATTGCCTTGCAAACATTCATCTAGAACCCGTTTCTCCTCTTCTTGAGAAGCCTTTTGCTGAACGCGTGCAATCTCGACCATTCTCAGCTTGGTATTTAAGGCATCATCGACAGCGGCGATCAAGCGATCGTGCTTGAATGGTTTTTCCACAAATCGAGCCACTTCTCCAGTGTTGACCGCTTGCACTGCCAAATCTAGATCCAACATCCCCGTCACCAAGATCCGAACACAACCCGGTTGATTTTCACGAAGATGATGCAAGATTTCTAGACCATCCATGACTGGCAAATGATAATCCACCAGTGCCAAATCAAACTCCATTTTACGCATGGCTTCCAGCGCTTCTTGTCCACTGTAGAACTGATGAACTTCGTGCCCATATTTGCTCAAGACCCGATCGATCTGACGACAAATTAATGGTTCGTCATCCACTGTTAAAATTCTTGCCATTGAAATCCCTTATGTTGGTGAATTCATTTTATTGTATTTGCGACATAGTTGCACATTTATAAACCCATATCCAGATTTATAGACGAATCGGTGAAATATACGTGTTATGGATTGCACGTCTATGACAGTATGATAATTTGTCCATGCCATCAACATTTGGAGTGAAAGATGAAGGTTCTCTTAGCAGATAAATTAGCGCCCATCGTAGAAGAATATCTCATAGAAAATGCCCATGAAGTACACAGTGACCCTTCTTTAAAAGATGATCCTCTAGTGACAGCACTAAAAGCATATGGGCCTGATATTCTCGTTGTCCGCTCTACAAAAGTGCGGCAGGAGCATATTGATTCTTGTCCTTCTCTTGGCCTGATTATTCGAGCGGGTGCCGGTGTCAACACAATTGATCTGGATTCAGCCTCTGGACGAGGAATATTTGTAGCCAATTGCCCAGGTAGAAATGCCATCGCGGTTGCAGAACTTGTGATGGGACACATTTTAAACTGGGATCGTCACATCTGCGAAAATATCATCGACTTTAGAAATGGGGTGTGGAACAAAAAATCCTACAGTAAGTCCACAGGACTCTTCGGGCAAACTCTAGCCATCTGTGGTATGGGTTCTATAGGAACGGCTGTGGTAGAAAGAGCCAAAGGGTTTGGACTTCGAATCAAAGCCTGGAGTCGTTCGCTCACGCCAGACGCGGCAGACCTTCTCGGTATTGAATATTGTTCAACCCCACTGGAAGCCGCCACGGACTCCGACATTCTAAGTGTACATCTACCGGCAGTCCCAGCGACCAAAAACTTTGTCAACTCCGAACTTCTCAACGCTATGAATGACGGTGGATTTGTCATCAACACCTCACGAAACTCCTTGCTTAATGAAAGGGACCTTTTATCAGCCATCGAAACAAAAGGATTGAAAGCTGGTCTAGATGTATTCGACAATGAACCAGCCAGCTCTGATATCTCGGTTGAATCTCAATTGTGCTCCAACCCCAATATTTACGTTACACACCACATTGGAGCCAGTACAGAGCAAGCAACGACATCCGTAGCTGAAGCCGTCATCGAAATTATTGATACTTGGAACACGACTGGAGAAGTACTCAACTGTGTCAATCTCAAACAAACGCAAACTTCGGCATGCTGCCTGTCTGTTAGACATGCCGACAAAGTAGGCGTTCTAGCCGGTATCTTGGATAGCTTAAAATCGGAAGGTCACAACATCCAAGAGATGGAGAACATCATTTTCAAAGGTGGAGCGGCAGCTTGCGCTCGTATTTTCCTAGTTGGCATCCCTTCTGACGCTCTAATCTCATCCTTAGAGTCCAATACCAACATCTTTGCCTGTTCAGTCACAACCATTTGATTCCTACACCATTCAAACACACCAACACAATTATTGTTTCGGAGATTCATCATGTCTACACGCGCCCATAACTTCTCGGCTGGACCAGCAGTCTTACCTCTAGAGGTCATTGAAGAATTGCAGCAAGCATTGCCAAATTATAACGGTATCGGGCTGGGTTTGATGGAAATGTCTCACCGTTCAAAAGACTTTGATGACATCATCCATTCAGCCATTTCTAGATTGCGGTCACTGTTGAATATTCCCGCAGACTATGAAGTACTGTTGCTACAAGGCGGCGCTAGTCTTCAATTTTACATGACAGCACTCAACCTCTTAGGACCTGAAGACACCGGTGCATACATCAATACAGGTACATGGTCAACAAAAGCGATCAAAGAAGCCAAGCGCTGCGCCAATGTAGACACCCTTTGGTCTCCGAATGATGGGGTGTTCAATCGCGTTCCAAGTTCGAAAGAGTACACGGTTTCCGAGACTGCTCAGTTTCTTCACTACACATCCAACAACACCATCTACGGTACGCAGTTCAGAACAGCTCCCGATGCTGATGTACCGCTTATCGGTGACTACTCTAGTGACATTGCCTCTGCTCCCTTGGATATTTCTAAACATGGTGTCATTTATGCTGGAGCACAAAAGAACCTTGGTCCCAGCGGTGTAACTGCGGTGATTCTATCTCCATGGGCGGTAGAGCGCAGCAAACAAGTCGACACGCTCCGTTCCGGTGGTTTACCCTCAATGTTGAACTATGCCTTGATGGTTGAGAAAAACTCGATGTTCAATACTCCCAACACTTTTGGCATCTTTGCGTTGGATAGAATGCTCGCTTGGTTGGAGCGTCAAGGTGGGGTCTCTGCGATTCACACACAAAATACAGCCAAGGCAAATCGTATTTATAACATCCTAGATGGCTCTGATTTTTGGCAGCCTCATGCAGAAGTCGCTAGTCGATCTATCATGAATGTGACATGGAAAATTCAGAACTCACAGCTGGAAAGCGTCTTCTTGCAAGAATCGGATGCTGCTGGTCTAAAAGGGCTAAAAGGACATCGTTCTGTGGGTGGTTTGAGAGCCAGTATTTACAATGCCTGCTCTCCAAACAGTGTAGAAGTACTCGCAGAGTTTATGCAAAACTTCGAACAGCGGCACGGATAAATCCAATCGCTACGGCTCGAGAATGCACTGGGATAACTGCCGCGGTAAGCCATCCTTGTGTGAGCGTTTTCTTGACGCTTCGATTTTTAATTGCACACCCTAGTAAGGCTCCGTGTGCCAGTAAATGCGTATGGATTTTGTGATTGTTCATGGCATGAAAATCGAGCAATAAACGTTCTTTATCGGCCAGAGATAAATTGGAGTCTCCAACTATCGACGCCCACTCTCTCAACGCCATTCAATTTCTCCAGCAGTGCTGATCCCATGACGTTTAAAAGCCCTTTTCACACGGCGATGAACGTCTGAAGCAAACGCCGATTCATATCGATTGTCCATCACATACGCTTTGGCTGTCAAGATGATTGCAAATCGTTCGGCTCCATCTGGGACGGCTCCTTCTTTCATGTGTACCACAACAGGCTTTTTCCAAAACATATATCGACTCGCCACAACCGATTCACGGATCACACGCTCGGCCAACGCGAAGTCTTCATTGCAGCCGATGAAGAATTGAAATACACACATCTGATCCAAATTTCCAGCATTCGCACACGATACAACGGAACCCAGAAACTGATTGTTGGGAATGGAAATCAAATTGTCATCCAAATCAACAACTCTAACAGATCGAAGTCCGATTTCTATCACTTCTCCATAATGACCGTTAAATGTGATCCGATCCCCGACTTGAAAGGGTCTATCGATCAGTAAGGTTAGTCCAGCCATCAATGACGCAAACAAGTCTTTTGACGCCCAAGAAAGACCAAATGCCATCAACCCAATAAAGAGGGACATACTATCTTGAGAAACTGCTAGCAGCTTGGATGCAGCAAAGAATCCGCCGATAAACAACAGTATAAACTGTAAAAATACCGACACTTGTTTCGACAACAACCGATAGCGAGTGTTTGATTCAGCAAAACGATCTAAAAATCGTTTGGTCACTCGAATGGATACATAGGTCAAAATAGCAATGATGAATGCAGGAAACAGACCTGACACATCAATAAACTTCACGATATCAAGATTGGATAGTAAAGCCAGTTCCATCGTTACTCCCTATCTCTCAATCCAATAAATCTCTTCTGTGCCAAATTCGCTTCCACCCAAGGAAACCATATGAGATCAATCTGATAATGCTGCTCATTGAAACGCAACAATGATGACGCAACCAATTGTCGACAAATCGAAACGACTAAATTTTGGGGCATTTGAAGAGAATTACACAACTCATCAAGAGTACAGCGATTGTGCATTAATACACAGGCGAGTACAAATCCGGCGCCATCATCCAGCTGATTCAATATTTCTGCCTGTCTCAACGAGAACATCCGAATGGCCACGGTATCTTCTACGTCTGTCCGGACTGCACACTGCTTAAACAACTGCAGAGACGTCGACGGATTGCCTTTTGTTGAGTCCGTTAGCAATCGCCAAAAGGCCATCTCTGCCCTATGTACTGCTTGTGGGTTGTTTAAGGTTGTCAGCTTTGAAAAGTCCAATGAAAGATTTCTTTGACGAATCATATTGACGATGGCCGAGCGAACTTCTAAGACAGACCACGGTTTCAAAGTGTATCGATACCGAAAAAAGTCTGTGCGAATAGGGGTCGACGGAGAATCCCAAAAGGTCCAGGTCGGTTGATGACAAGATACAATCCAGCAATGGGAAGTGCTGGTGGCTTGAATGATTGAAAAAAGCTGATTGATGACTTCAAACCCTTGTACGTCACGCAAAAATATCCGCTGAATATCATCAATACCAATTATTGAATTTGGAATTTGAGCGATCGATGTACACACTTCAGCCAAGGATTCTTGTCTCGGGATCTTCAATCCATCACACAGCCAATCCCCAAGTTTTTTCACAGTCCAATTTCCATCTCGAACAATATCTTCCACTTTCAAGAGATGTGTAGGAATCTCAGATTGACTCATCACCAGTCTGAGAACACTGGATTTCCCCATTCCCTCATCGGCAATTAGACACATCGCACCAGAAACACCCTTTGACTCTGTGACCATTGTTTGAAGATCGTTTTGAATTTTTTCGACACAGGGCAATAACAATGTGTTCCACCCTAAATCCCACTCCTTTGAATAAAAGGATTCTTTATCCTCTTGGACTGTGCTTTCAATCGTATTCTTGGCAAGTGTAGACCCAAAAATCGAAGAGTGTTCCACCAACCAAAACAAGACTTTACTGACGATATCCACCAACAAGATACTCATAGCCAATAGGGATCGGATCCGACGTCCAAAAAACCTCGCTGAAAATTGGTTCATCCATTCTTTCAACCTCTGCAATCCTATGACCTTTGTTGCAGATTCATACAACAGATCATACCATACACCTAGCTGAACCATTGCCCAAACTACCAGTGCAATCCATTGAATTGTTTCTACAATTTGAACACTCTGAAAAACATACAAAACGTTGACAAACGTGTCAATCAGTACATTCAACCCAAAATAAATCCAAACAAATGCTGTGAGTCCTCTCCTCAACGGTCTTCGAATATGTTCTTCGGAAATCCAATATTCCGTTACGGGTGCACACAATCGCGTAAACATCCACAACAACAATACCGATCCAAATACTTCTATCCAGCCTTCATTCAGGTATTGAACCAATATACAAGCCGAAAAGGCAAAAAACAAGGGTTGTACTATCGATGTGGCCTGTGTTCCTTGATTGCTTCTCAAAGGTCCGTCCCACGCATTAAAATCAACCTCATCAAACATCTTTGGACGATCTTGTTCTTCCAGCCATTGTCTAAACAGAGTCCACCAACCTTCTACTCGCCTTCCTATCCAAAACCAGGTCAACCCAACCATCAACCAACGCAGTATGGTACCAATCAATCCAAATAGCGTATTGATATCTGTCCATATATCCTTGATGCGATCGAGATTTAACGGAAGTGTTTCAGTTAAATACTGCCATTCAAAAGCGATATCGAACCAAAACTGGACATTCTCCTCTTCAAAATATCCAACCCACTCTTGCCGCTGATGCACTTGAATCCACAATCGCAACATCTCATCAATTTCTGTTTCGATATGTCTCTCTGTATCTGTTTGAACCTGACTTATCGATTCCAATACGGATTCCACTTCTTCATGTTTAATGGTGGATTCTATCAATGACGTCTGCTCAATCGATTCAAGACTGCCAATATCTGATTGTAAATCCCATTGTAATTGATGAATCTGCTGTTGTAGATTTAACAATACAGATCTTCTAGAAGAATCTAATGGAGGCAGTCTTTCCCATGCAGTAAACTCTTCTTCCCATCGTTGAATTCGAATTTTAACATCGGAGATACTAGATTGAATCACCTGATGTCGCTCAGATTCTTTACCCAGCATTTCTGTTTCGATTTCCCTCAAACGGACAATCTCTGATTGTACGTTTGCTTCTTCAATGCTGCGATCCTGTTCCAATTCTTTGAGCCGAGCCTCATCAAGATCTTCCTGAGCACGCAAAAGTTGAGTCCCCAACTGGATACCATTCAAACTGTTTTGATGCCGCTGTAAAACCTCTAGTTTATATTGAATAATTTCGGTTTGTACATCTTCATTGTCAGCCGAAACATTTTGTTTTTGAATAACCAACGATTGAATCTCTTGTTCTGTCTTTTCAATATCCCAACCAAATATATCTGTCTGCCAGTTTTGTTTTATCTGTTGAAACTCCTCCATTAACTGCGCTCTATCCTTTTCCATCAGACTGTTCTGAATGCGCTCTACTTCATCGGTGATATTTTTTGTCAAAATTGGATCTACAATGACCAACTGCAACAGTGTCATCCTGTCATATCGACCTTCAGAATGAATCGAATCTTCTGGTTTCTCGGCTAAAACAGCTCTCGCTAGACTGTCGAAATCAGACTTTCCTCCGGCTGAGTAATTGACAATCACTCTACGTAAATGGACAATCTTTTGATGCTCTTGCACAATTTTCGAAACCAATACTTGTTGCGTTTCATCTTCCATCAGCATCGTAGATTTACGCAACCATATCGCTTCGACTTCCTCTACATTCGGATAAAATGTTGGATACCGTTTCACAAACTCTATCAATGCATCAATGGCTTTTATATCGAGCGCATCTCGTTCATTTTGTCGTTGCCAATACTCTTCGTACACCGCTTGATATTCTACAGCTTGTTGACTGCCCGATTCTTCAAAAGGAAACGTATCAAATCGATGCTGTAATCGTGTTTGATTGCTGCCGAGTATGGATACTCGAAGTGCATTCAATACATCAATATTGAGCACATCCTCTGATTGCCACTGCCAAAATGCACTCTGAAACGTTCCTTCCCCATCAAAAAATGCTCTCTTGGTTTCAATCTGTGTCTGCAACGCTTGATTGTCACCGAGAAGACTGGGCAATAGTTGTTGAACAACTTGATCGTTACTCCACAATCCTGAGTCCGTCTTAAAGGGAGCATCTTGAGCCAACGCTACTGTCAAACAAAAATGAATCCAAAGCATGTTATTAGCGTATCTCAGACGTATACAGTTGTCAGTTGAAGATTATCCAATTTTCGACTCTAGTCCGTCGAGCATCCAAGCACACACAACACGATTTCTTCCCATTTCCTTAGCCACATACAGGGCCTGATCAGCCAATCTTAAACTCTCCATGACTTCAGTTTCCGGTTGGAAATGTACAGATACTCCGATGCTGATAGACATGGGAATCAAAATTTGTTTATACAACATTGGTTTCTTAATCGATTGACGAATTCTTTCAGCCAACCGAACCAGCTCCTCTCCTGAACAATTTGGGATCACCGCCAGGAACTCTTCTCCACCAAATCGCCCTACCGAATCAGAATTTCGAATGCATTTTTTTAATCGACTGGCCGTTTCTTTTAGAACCGCATCACCACAGTCATGTCCAAATCGATCATTGATTTGTTTAAAGAAATCCAAGTCCATCATCAACACACCCAACGGATTCAACCGCTGCCCGGATAATGTTGCTTCACGTTCAAGTGTTCTCAAAATTGAGCGTCTATTGGATATTTCTGTCAACGGATCATGATTGGCCTGATTCCAAAGGCTTTGCTGAAGCAAACGCTGTTTCAACTGATGCTGCATCATTCTACTCGCCACGTGAATATGCGCCTGAAAAACGTCGACGCTGTAGTCAAGTGGCAATACAAGATCAGCACCCGCAAAAAGAAACTTTGTTTGCTGTTCAATATCTGTGGCATCTTTCAAAACACAAATAAATTGGTAGCCAGTAATATTGCTACTTCGAATATCTGAGACGAGTTTTACCGGATTGTTGGATGCAATATTCGCATCTATCAATACAATCTGGACATCGACCTCCTGATTGCGAAGACTGGTCACCAATACGTCGGGATCCGTGCAATATTGTGGTACAAATCCCCAATCCGTTAACATCAGACCGATGCGCTCCAACATTGAGTCATCTATACTGGCAAGCAATACATTCACTCAGTCACTCCTTTAATGCTCAATACAATGTAACAAATCACAGTCTTTACAACGACTCTTCTTCAACACCCTGAAAAGATTTTTGTACATTCACATCGCCGAAATCTGGATTCGCCGGTAAATTTCTCAATGTTGCATCTAGGGTGACCCCCATGATTTTAAGCTGCCAGTTCAACATGATTCCTTCAGAAGACCATCCAGCAACCACATCTCCTTTATTGGAATGGTATCGAGCTTCCCTACCATAAATGGTGTCTCCATTGTTTGAAATACTCGTTTCCTTTTCAGAATGCCACTCTCCTGACCAGACATCCCCTGTTTCGATTTGATAAAAGGTTTGAGGACCTTCAGCCCACCGATGGGCTTGACCAGGATCAAATAGGGCAAGTGAAATTCCTTCAACCTCATCGGATGAATATTCTTGCTTCAATACACCAGACGGAAGAACCTCATGGATCACCCAAGATTGATTGGAACGACTTTTCCCTTGCAGCTCAAAATTCTTTCCATTCAATGAAACAACCGAAACAAAATGGGTTTTAGAGTCGGTAAACTTGGCTGTTGCATGTTGCTGATATTCCAATCGTTTTCCGGCTATGGTGGTCTCTACTTCCGTAAAAGATTCTATCTGACGTGCACTGGACTGACGCTCTGTCGGAGCCACATATCTAATTTTTACCGTTCGACTACCAACTGGAGTCCCCGATAAGGTTAGATCATATACCAGTGACTGTTCTACTGCATGTGCTACAGAGCTTGCCAATATCCACATCAACATAGCGTTCCTCAAATAAATGTTGCTTGTCAGTATAACACATTCCAGTAATGATATAGTCCATCATATGAGCCTTGTACAAAGATCAAAAAGAATGTTACTATTCAGTATATGCGTAAACCCATACAGACGATCAAAGAACGCTTGGCAGATGAAATCGGTTCTCATTTCCAACATGGACCAAAACGAGTAGCAATGCTCTACCCCAGTCCATATCGGGCTGGGATGTCTTCACTTGGATATCAATGGACCATTGAGATCTTAGCAAAAGCCGGATTCTCCGTGGAACGTGTTTTTCTTCCGGACAATGTCGACGAATGGAAAAGAAGTGGCGGGGGGTTGTGCAGCTACGAAACGAGAACCCCATTGTCACACTTTAAGGTCATTGGAATCTCACTGGCGTACGAATTGGAAATGTCGGGTCTCATTCAATGCTTAGAATTAGCTGGCATTCCCATTTTAAGAGAGAATCGTACGTCACAAGATCCCATCTTAATTTTGGGTGGACCCATCACATTCTCAAACCCACTTCCCTCATCTCCCTTTGTAAATGCCATGCTTCTAGGAGAGGTTGAAGAAACCATCGTCCCTGCATTTTCTGCCGCTATTGATAGTGATTACGAAGGATTTATATCGGAAGTACAAAAACTCCCTGGCGGGTTTGTGCCCGAGGTGCAGTACCCCAACTTACCCGAAATTGCAAAAGCAACCGATTCCTTATTGCCTGCACGATCGCATATTCTAACTCCACATACAGAGTTGAAAAACATGTTTTTGATAGAGGGAGAAAGAGGGTGTCATCGGAGTTGCACCTTTTGTGTCATGCGACGATCTACAAATGGAGGGATGCGCCTTGTCACACCCGATCGACTGATGTCACTTGTTCCAGAAAATGCCAATAGAGTTGGACTGGTCGGAGCAGCCATTAGCGATCATCCAAAACTGGTTCCATTGCTTCAAGAAATTGTAGATTCTGGAAGAGAAATCGGAATCTCATCTTTACGAGCCGATCGCATTGCACGAAAACCCGATATCGCTCGTCTATTGAGACTGGGTGGCTATAAAACACTCACAGTAGCCTCGGATGCCGCCTCTCATCGACTGCGAAAAGATATCTCTAAGGGAACCTTGGAAAAGCACTTGTTCTCCTGCGCAGAACAGGCCAGAGAACATCGATATAAGGTCCTTAAAATTTATATGATGGTCGGTTTACCCGATGAAACCCAAGAAGACCTGGACGAACTCATTCGATTTGCATTGGAGATATCCAAAATCCACCCCATTGTATTTGGTATTGCCCCCTTTGTACCCAAAAAGAACACTCCCCTTGATACAGCACAATTTGCAGGGATTAAAGCCATCGATAGAAAATTAAAGTACATTCAAAAGGGATTGCGGCCTTCAAAAGGTCGAGCTCAAATTCGAAGTACTTCTGCCAAATGGGCTTGGGTTGAAGCAATGCTGGCACAAGGAGGTCAGGAGTCTGGGCTTGCGGTACTCACAGCTGTGCAAAACGGTGGGAATTTTGCGTCATGGAAAAGAGCACTCAATCAGCTAGATGCTGAGCAACAGTCTCCATGGCGACGATTGTTTAAATTGGCTCAACCACCGGCTTCTGTATGATACATCTCACTTAATAATGAGATACAATTCCAAAAAATGTCCACGATGGCTGGGAATTGGACCGGTATAAATCATCGATAAACTCATCGACTTCACGAATTCTAAAGACCGTACTGTACGAAGCAACATCCGCCGTTACATAATAATCGCCGTTGTCGCCATTGACCGTAATGCCTTGTGGAATTGCGTATTGCTGCGCAGATTGATCGGCTTCACTCCACACAATGCGAGTTTGCCAATCCGAGGCGGTTTCATCGAACTGAGCAACCGATATCTCTCGTGTTTCAGAGGTGTACAACAATGAAAACCAACCTCCACCATCTCGGGCAGACCCGGCATACGCATGTCTTCCATCCCAGTTTTCAATCTCAACTGTTCGATGTAAAACCAAACCAGTATCTTCATGCCATGTGGCAAAACCACCGAAAAATCCAAAAAGTCCAATTTCTTCTGTGACCAAGTTTCGGGCAATGCTCCAAACAAACAATTGGAAATCCGGATTGGGTTCACCATCAATCGCTGGCTCTGCATTCCAAGTCGCGACGGATTCGACTTCACCTGTCGGTGTGACTGTAATTAATTCGTTTCCTCTAGATGCCATGATGTCACCAGACGGCAAAGAGAGGACACCAAACACATCCGGATTGTCTTCATCTTCAGAGTAATCTACCAATATCTGACAATCACCAGTTGAAGATACTGACGCCACACCCGTATTGTTGTTGCTAATGACGTATCCACCGGTACTTTGATTAAGATCTAAGGATCTGGGTACACAATCGTTGTTTAAAGAGAGCTCTGATTCGACATTTCCCAATTGATTCAACCGAACCAAAGATGATGTTTCACCTTGTTTCGCTAGAGACAACGTCACCCCTGACCACTGTTCATCAATACGTCCATCACAGTCGTTGTCTACGCCATCGCCCGTTTCTTCATCTCGTGCGGGGTTGATCCATGGACTGGTATCATCACAATCGCCATCTTCAACTGTAAAACCATCACCATCTTCATCCGTTCCTGTTGGCTCAGTACTGGGTTCGGTTGCTGGTTCACTGGCGGTGTCCTCTACCGCGGTATCCACTGGTAACGGGGCTGGCTTTTCACCACATCCAAAAATTTGAAACATCCAAAACATCATTATTTCATCCGGTAGCCTGTCATCTCATTGTTGAAGATCCAAGCGACAACTTCACCAATCTCAAAGGTATTGCCCAGATAGCTGGTGATGGAAGCGGACGCAGATCCCATGTCTCTCAGTATAGCACGGGCTTTGATCATCTTTTCAAAACGAGAGAGCCACAATTCGACGTTGTCCGGTCGTAAGTCGATCCAACCCTTTTTCACCCACCCTTCTAGGGCCTTAGGATCCTTTAACTCTACGCGAGTACCATGTCCCATAAGTTCCGGAACATTGATCTTTGGACCACGCAAGATATCAGATCCATCAGGCAACAGTACCGGAATTCCTATCGATGGTGCGGTCTTTGCCACCCCTGAAGATTCCAACACCGAAACCAACATCTGACTAATTTCAGCCGCGCTCTTTGTACTGGCACAGGCATTGGTCATCGTACCAAAAGCCTCTTTAAAGAGATGGGCCTCAAATAATAACTTCGATAGTTCAGGAGGTCCCAATCGTCCTAGAGCAACAGATGGAATCCCTGATTGAGACTCTACCAGTTCCAAATCGGTCATGGCAGCAGAACGAATCAATCCTGCTTTATAAGACGGATTGAGTACCGAAGCATCCATCGCACTGATGACATCTCGCCCTGTATTGGCGCCTCGAAGCTCGAGTACGATCGTTTGGGCTATTTCTTCCGGTGTGATGTACTCCATTTGTCCCAGAGCAGTAATCGCTGCAAATTCACCGCGGGTAAATACACCATTTTCGCCTGTATCGACAACGGCAACTTTAAACGACTCCACCTTTTCATACTCGTCTAAGTTTTGGCGGAGAGACAAGGAATCTCCGGTGAGCGAAACTTTTTTGGGTGCAAACAAGTCAGAGTTCCCATGTTTATCTGAAACCTGTTTGACTTTAACTGCACGATACCCAATCATCGCAGCGGGTTTCACCTCTTTAACAATGGGAGAGTTCGGTGTTCTAGCCAGTAGAAACAACAACCCCGTATGTCCAAACGCAGTTTCGTTTTTTGCAAGCAGTTTCCTAGATGGTTTATCCTCTGAATGCGTATACGGAATATTGAGCCCCATTCCTCCAGTTCCTGTGGTTCCCACTTTGAGATACATCTTCGTTTGGTATTCAGATGTTGCACGGTGTACAAATCTTACGTGACGAATCAGCTGGGGTCCTGTTTGACTCAATAAAAGGGCTTCCAAATCTTGAATACCGGCAGAAGAAAACCCATCCTCACTAATCCATTCTCTCACCTTTGCCGCACCATCAAAGACATCTTGATATGAGATCCCAGTAGCGGTGTTCACACAGTCTACAATTACTTCAGGTCGATGTTGACGAATCAGACCAGCCAAATGATTGTCTTCGTAGGCCGCCTCAAAATCGTCGTACAGCGAACTCAATAGCTGACGACGTTTGGTTGGATCCTGAATTAAATCTCTTCTAGAAACACCGGATAATGCACTGGGAACAAAGAGATTCCCCCATTCTGGAACAAATGCAACTAGATCTCCAAATTCTGTACGAAGAACCTCACAAGCTGATTGGGCTTCATGCTCAAACAACGAAGCAACAACGATTCGCCTAGGCTGCATACTCATCACAATATGCCGACACACTTGAAGGCCAACCAATCCAGCGCCACCCAAAATCAAATAATCATGATACATCTGACTACCTCAATTCTACTAATTGGTGTTGATATATCCTATCTGATCATATTTCTCAATCTCGAACAGCAGTATGTTTGATCATCTCCGATGTAACCGTCCAATACAACCAATCCATCTCGTTTCCACGCTCCAAAATGGGATCCACATCTAAGCCAATCCGCTGAGCATACGTTGCCAATAATCCCCAACCGCCTCCTTTGAACAGTCGCTGGTTTTTTCGAGAGGGAGACTTGGTTAGTTTCTGAATCTTTTTGATGAATTTCCGTTCTGGAAGCACTTCAATGAGGGGCAACAGCCAAGCCCCCCTGTGTTGACAGTCAATCTCCAGAGAATCAATGATCACCATACCCAGTTTACGAAGCAACTCTACATGAAGAACATGAAGCGCCTTTTCACCACCGGCAAAAAGTTCGATGTGCAGTGGTAATACATCTCCAGGATATACAAATGGAATATCCATACTACACAATCGTTGTCGCGACAACATTTCTCGAGACTGAGACGCTTTTACATTCAATGAAGCCGCCTCAATATGAAGGAATGGATTTGATTCCGCGGCGGATTCAAGCCGGTTCAACCAGTTCGTATCCAATGTATCTCCAGCCTCCAATTTAGCGCGAGCACTCCAAATTAAGTATTCTAAATTCGACTCTGTTGGCTGATCCAAAGTCAATTCTACTGCGCCTCCCAATAAAGCATTGTGCAAGTCTTTTGTACACACTTTCAACAATCTTTCTTGAATCCACGGTACATTTCGACTAAAAGAGAGGAGACTTTTTGGTACTTGCGACTCATTGAACCATTCGAGTTTCCAAAAGTCTACATTGTTGTTTAAATCCACCCAACCTGCTTTCATTATGCGTCTCCAAGTCCAAAACATCAATCTTGATATCATCAGTGTAGGCGGTTTATATACAGTCGTCCAACTTCCCAATTTCAAAGTTTCTGTCGACTTGGGAATCTGTCCCCGTTCCGCCTTCAATAAAGGACACGTTTTCTTTACGCACACACACGCCGATCACATATCAGGTGTCATACGGCATTGCGCCAGTCGAAGATTGCTTGGATTGACACCACCTACCTATGTGATTGGTGCAGAAGATGCTGAAAACTTTACCAATTTCATGAGCGTCGCCGGTAAGATGGTTCGATCCGATATGGAATACAACATTAAAGTTGTGAGACCTGGCGATCGCATCGTCATCAACAAACAGTTGTGTGCACGTAGTTATCGTTCCATTCACAAGGCTCCTTGTCAAGGATATGTATTCTTTGAACTTCGCAACAAATTGAAACCCGAATACCATGGACTTCCCCCTTCTGATTTACAGGGATTGAGAGAGGCTGGTTTTACGTTGTCTACAGAGATCGAAACACCACTTGTTTCATATACGGGTGACACCACCATTGATGTATTTCACCGTGAAACCATCCTCCAACAAGTCAAAGTTCTCATTACAGAAGTCACCTTCTTTGACAAGGACGTCGATAAAAAGGAAGCTAAACGACGCGGGCATATGCACATTGATGATATCATAGACAATCCCAATTTGTTTCAGCAACCTGCCATTGTCTTAATGCATGCTTCTTCAAGATTTCCCGGTGATGCTGTCAAAGAAATCCTACACTCGCGTGTTCCTACCGATATTCTAGACCGAATTCATTTGGTCCCCAATGATGCACCTTTAGATGGATTTTAATGTTCTGATACATCTTATGCTATTCAGATTCCCAGCCTTCTGGTACCTGACAGCTGTTGCCTATAGATAAACTCGAATATGTGTATGAGCTA
Source organism: uncultured Pseudomonadota bacterium (assembly GCA_937911635.1). GTDB lineage: Bacteria > Myxococcota_A > UBA796 > UBA796 > UBA796 > CAJWHX01. The sequence continues at coordinate 18,507 of CALDQI010000531.1, forward strand.
CTGACATCTGTATTTTCCAACACCATTCTCCAATCTTCAGGAATTCCATCTGTACCATATTGAGCGTACCATCCTGGGCTATATCCGACTAGACTGTACCAATACACTTCAGAAGGTTTTCTGGGCTCCTGTAAAAATACAAAGGCCAGTGTAGAAGAATCTTTACAAACGGCTCCCAATCGACTGTCTGTCGACACGATATCGCTTCCCTGTTGAGGCACTCCACTGTCATACTCTGATGGTTCTCCACTGAAGACCAATGGAACAAAAGCGGCTACATCTACCGCTGAAGACCACTGCTTATAATAAGAAGAATCCACTGGGAAAGACAGCCCAAAGAACTGATCTGACGATGGCTGGCCCCAAATCTCAATCGACCATGAAATAGCGCTGTCTTGTACATACATTGATAGACCTGTAGACACAGAAGTGTTGTCTACCAACCAGTGTGACGGCAATAAATCAATGCTGAACTCATCTCCAAAATCTGCCTCTGCAGAAATAGAACCCAATCCGTTCACCTGATACCTAGGTAGAAATGCACTGTTGTCCAACACTACCTGCTCTAGTTGTTCTAGGCTGTCTAAGGGTTCAACCAACACCATCTCACCTTGCACAAACTGCGCGAGATTCCATCCCTGTTCGAAACCCAAGTCTTCGAAAGCACCTTCTGGGAAATCCTCTACGTACACCGGCAACGTATCTGAACCCCAGTCGTACATATCAGCATTGACGACAGTTGCATCAGACACTTCTGTTGTGGGATCGGGTGTAGCCGCCTCCGAGTATGTTGATACACAGCTCACCTTGTCGGTGTTGCTCTCTGTCAATGTTAGCGCTTCACAGCTGACCGACTGTTGTACAAAAGTTGCAGGATAATAGATTGCGATCGATACGGTTATGTCGTCCCCATTGCTTTCTTCTCCCACAACAATATCGCTCAAATCACTGGCGGCCGGGGTCGGTAAAGAAATCGAAAATATACAATCATCCATACCGTCTGTTTGAGAATATTCTATGTTCGAATATCCCAAAGGAATCCTTGACACCTCGTTGTAGAACAGTGCCTCAGATTCATTGTCGACATTCAAAGTACCAGGCATCATCCGAGTCAATGTCATGGTTCGCTTCTTTACATCGGTACATGTCATAGAGGGTGAGCGAAATGTCATTTCAGCAGGCACTTCCTCTATTGTTCCAGTGTCTTCAGTGTCTGAAGTGTCTGTCGGTCCGGTATCTGAAGTATCGTTGGTCCCTGTATCCTGAACAACATCCACCTCTTCACGTGAAGTAATATCTGTATAAGACGGTGTGTCTTCGGTACAAGCCAACAAAACCCATATCATTTCATCCCCCCCACAATCTTAAATTCAACGCGTCGATTTCGCTCTTTACCAGCTGCAGTAGCGTTGGTATCAATGGGTTTATCCTCCCCATATCCTTTGGCCTGCAACCGTTCTTCTGAAATACCAGCATCAATCAAATACTGCCGAACAGAATTGGCTCGTTGATCAGACAATTTGCGGTTGTAAGATGCGGATCCATCAGAATCTGTATGGCCTTGAACTTCTACACTGATTCGGTCGTAATCTTTCATGGCTTGGGCGACAGAATTCAAAATGCTGTAGCTCTTTGGTAAAATGATTGCTTTTGCGGTTTCAAAATAAATCTTTTCTTCAATCACAATCTCGGTGTCTGTCACGCGAACACCTTTTGGTGCTGCATCCGGACAACCATCCGCATCCATATATCCATTTTTTGTTTCAGGCTGCGTTTTACATCGATCGACATCATCCATGACACCATCATTGTCAGTGTCCACCAAATCTTCTGGACACCCATCGTCATCCTGAAAGGCATCGTAATCTTCTGGCTCATTTGGACATTGGTCCTGTGTATCTACCAAGCCGTCCTTGTCGTTGTCATACTCCGGACACCCATCGTCATCTTGAAAGTCATCATAATCTTCCGCAACGGTACTGCACTGATCTTGATCATCAAAGATTTTATCCCCATCGGTATCCTTTTCAGGGCACCCATCGTCATCTTGATAATCATTGAACGTCTCAGGTACCTTAGGACACTGATCAATGTGATCCAAAATTCCATCACCATCATTGTCTCGCGGTCTACACTCATTTGCAATGGTCAACGCTTGATCCACATTCTCTAAGGCATGGGTTAAATGCTCCTCAGCTCGAATGGTAGCCCCTTGTCTAAACTCCATCTCTGCAAACACCTTATGGCTCGTAGCAGCAGCCATTTCGTTCGGTGCACATTCTTTGGTCCAAGGATCTTGCTCTGCCATAACCAGCTTCATCTCCAAATCTGAATGAAGAACTTGTACCGGTCCATACTTCACACAAGCAATGACACTCATCCATAATATCGACATCATTTATCTGCTCCATCTGAATTGAAGTCTACATTTGAAGAATCATCCGTTTCCAATTCTGAAACTTCTGCGGCTTTATTCATCCACATCACTGCCTCCGCAGCCAGAATCTCTGCATCTTGAAACTGCGAGGAAGCATACTCTTCTTTCGCTTTATTTCTATACTCTTCAGCCATTGCCCATTCAAATTGAGATTCTCTATTTTTAGGCGTATTGAGGGTGTCATATTGTTTATCCATCTGCAACATAGACACGCCACTCTTAAGAGAACACCCAAGCATAAACCAAGCCAACATACAATCTCCTCATTCATGTGTCTCAAAACATTGTAAGCCCAACATGAAACCATGCTCAAAATATAACACATCTGCATTCAACAATTGGAGTCGATCCATATGTCGAAGGAAAAAACTACTCTACCCGTCGCTCTAACAAGGCTGAATTGTTCCACTGAGACAAATCAAAAATAGCCATTTCATATCGTCTAGGCATATCTTGCACCGGTTTTTGAACTTCTTGTGAAGCCCATGGAATCCAAGCCGGCCCCACTGGAAACTGTTCTGTTTTACCGGGCCATTCAAAAGCCTCTTGTTCGATGATTTTATCCGGTTCGAGTCCCAGAACGGATGTTAAATTTCGAACCACATCTCGATACAAAACATCCCCTTGATTTGGATCTGTCAGATAATAGCCTCGTTGATGAACGATGAGCCATCTGTAATCTCCATATTCCATTAAAATCTGCAAATCTTTGGAGGAAAAATTGCTCCACTCCATTTCCAACGGATTTCTGGAAACATCTCGAAACCAATCTTCCATTTTATCACCACGTGGCTCAGATTTGGCTAGCCATCGCATTCTTTTCCCTTCCAGCCCCCCTCCAGAGTGACGAATCCAAGGTGGAATCGCAGGGACAGTTGCCCAAGAACGATATACTTTTCGTCGATGTATAGATTGATATGTACACAGTAAGTCTTGCTGTTGTTCCAGAGGCAATTCAATAATTCCTTCCCAACCGTCGGAATCTAATTCTTGGTACCACTCTGGTATTTTCATTGCGGATATCTGAAGTGGTATCCGCCACATGGATGGCTTTGCATCCCATTCGGCCAATTCTTCCAAATCAAAACGATAAAAAGGCTGGAGGACAATGGCAAATATCAAAACGAAACCACCCCATCGCTTCCATGTTTCGTTTAATCTGTCCATATTGACAGCAACCAATATCACAGCGCACACCACTACCATTGATGCCATGCGATATGGCGCAAACATTCTAGACATCCCCGGAATATATTGAAACATCCAAGCGTATGGAAGACGCACAACATAGTCTCCCAGCATAAATACGTCTGCCGTATCTTTTTGCGCACCGAGTTTGAGAAATGGTCCTAGGGTACCAAGCCAAAAAATGGTCCACAACACTAGCCATATACGGGCCTTCTTCACACGAAATGCTGGCAACACGCCAACCAAAAATACCGCCAACGGAAAGGCTAGCACCCCATGTCTTGGATCCAGAACGTAATCCGCAGGCCAAGCAGAATCAATACCCCTATGCAAAGAAGACAATACATTTTCTCGGTAGCTAGTAGGTCTTTGGGGAGTGGTCACAATCGTATCGTATTGAGGATACGGCACGAAAAATGTCACTTCCGGAAGCTCTTCAGCCCCTCCTTTGCCAGATTCGTCAGAATTGGCTGAGAAATAGGGCATCAGAAAGAAAAACACACCAAGTAAAGCCGTGACGCCCGCCGAAGATATCCATCTCCTTGCGATGCCGAAAGGGGGTCTGGTTGTCCACAAAAACCAAAGCAGCCACACCAACCCAAACAAACCAGCAAAAAGACCGTAAAACCAATAAAATGCAGAGATTAAAGAAAAGCACAGACCTACGAGCATCCCATCCAACACTGTACCTGTACGTCCTGCTCTTTTTAACAGTGCAGGAAACAACAGAAGCCACCAAAGCAGGGTTTGTCTCAATCCCAGCTTATTGATGTCCTGAATAACGAGTGGATTCACAATGGCAATCGATCCAGCCGCCAAAGATACCATCCAAGAATTGGTAAAGCACCGTGCCAGCACGTAACCACAGATACCATTACCCATCAGAATGATCAGAATCTTGGCATTGTGATCAAGCCCAACTCCCAACCATTCGCGAAGAGGAAAGGTAAACAGCAATATGTCAAGAATATTCCCTGTTTCCGGGAAACGACCCAAACCAATCAGAGACTCTATGCTGCCCCACAATCCAAAATCTTCCTGTTCAAGTGCTTTAACCTCACTGTAGTGCCACCACTGACGCCAAAACCAGCCCCCAAGTTCTCCACCTCCAACGATCACTTCTGTTGGATGCATCACCATTGGCCAGGTTAGTGCCGAAGACAGAAGCGCAAACCATACAAAGGCCAGTGTACATTCTAAGAGAGTCGTTTTCCAAGATTGGCTCATGCATCGTCTCCACTCGACAGTAAGGGCAACTGATATACCACAACACCATCTTCATATCTTGTTGGATCACCGAACAACGCCTCCAAAACCTGATGGGTCTGCGTCAATTTAAAGGACGGATAAAAGGACTCATGCACGACAATGTATCGATACCCTTGTCTAGACAACACCCTAGAAGAAACCACCAAATCCAACTGAGGCAGCAGCGCAGGAAGCGTTCGAGCGTGTGTGGCTTCGATACGCAGTAAGATCTGAGTCAATAAATTTTGCCGTAGAGGAGTCGGCATTGGATCGTTCAACCCCCAAGGAATCGGTCGTTCATGTACAGACTGATTCCATACATAAATCGCTCGCTCAAGATTCGGTAAACTGAGGGGTAAATCCAATACTGCACCCTCAACGGGATCCTTTCTCATGTCATAATAGGCCTGAGACACCTCGGCCTTTGCGTGAGGTATCGGTAATGTTGCAGGTGAGAAGTGGGTAAGTTCAGTCCAGATCATCAATGGCAATACCGTTAAGACGACAAGTTTCAGAAGTAGATTTTGTTTTCTAAATACCACCCGCAATCCTTGACTGGCCAGTACTGCGATGGCCAAGTTTACCCCTACTACAAATCGAAATGGATGGGAAATACGGTCAAATATGGGAAAAGCCTTGTACAAGACTAGAAAAGGCAATGGGATTCTCTTTCCATTCCACAGCAAATACTCTCCACCAACATGCAAGTACGGTCCCAAGCAAAAGACAAAGAAAAGCAGACCAAAGATCACCCAAAGTTTCCAATCTTCTTTGCGTCTCTCTTTCCAGATTCCAACCATCGCTAGACCCAATCCAACCCAGCCCAAATAGATGATGATCATCAGCTCCTCACCATACAAAGTCTGCAGATCGGGAATGGGAATTTTACTCAACTGAAAAAATGCTTGTACGTCAGTAATATTGTGATTGAGTAAAGAACGCTCCACAAATTCTGGATCACGAGTCACAATTGCATTGTCAGCGGATAAAGAGGCTCGAAATGAAAGGACCGGTCCCAAAACAATTGTTCCAGCAACGACGGCAGATATCAAAACATGTCGAAACACATCTTTCATGTTGTATAGCCACGACCGTTTCCAGAAGGACCAGACCAAAATCAACAACGATCCCAAAATGCTAAACAAGCCGTAATACCAGCTTGTTAAAACACACATAGCCCCCAATACACCCAAGTTCAATGCCCTCTTGAAACTGGGACGCTCCATCATGCGAAGCAGTGCCCACAATGTCATTGGAAACCAACCTGCACAAACCGTTTCAGATATTCCATTGTAACTTTGTCCCATCAAGTGCGCAGACATCTCAAACAAAAATAGCGCCGCAAATGACGCCCACATATCAGAGGTGACTTTATATGCCAAGAGCCATGCACCGACCCCTGCCAGTGCAAGTTCTCCCAGCATGATGCAGTTGAAAGCAGCGGCAGGTCCAAACAACAGAGAAATGGGTAAAGACAGAAGAACTTGAATTGTATCGATAAAATACAGCGTTCCCCCTCTCGGAAACGCCAATCCATTTGCTTCTGTTGGCCAACGACCTGACAACAATTCCTCAGATACCCACCAATACCCCCAAACGTGATTCCAAGTATCATTGCCCGGATGCCCAACAAGTGTTGTTTGTAAAGACAAACCTACAGGCCACGTGAGTGCAATAGATAGCAAAAAAGCAACCACCACAACTACAATTGAGATATGTTTTTGGGAAAGTGTACGCATCGATTCAGAGAAAAGAAGAGATTAGGAGTGTCAATGGTGTTTAACACATCCAAATGGTTGTATAACACAACAATGCTTGGTATTGTTCTGTCCGGCATCGCTTGCCAGACAGATCCCACGCCAATGCCTACGGAAGAGCTTGTCACTCAAACTGTAGAATTGGATCCTGTATACCAGCTCATCTATGATACTCACGCTATGAGAACACCAGATTCAAATCAGCAACGGGTTCGAATTCTATTGTGGTTAAATCGAATGAACTGCAACCTCTCTCAGCTACAAAAGCTCGATGATCTAAGAAATCTCGCGGCAGAGAAATACGCCTCACTACAAGAAATTGAACTTCGTGAAGCACAAAAGGCTCAAGAACTGTACACACCTTTATTCAATCAGCTGTGGGATTCTATGCGTACAGGATCAGATCTCAGCGATCCTCAAATCCAAGATGCCGTACAAAATTTTCAAGCCAATGTAGAATTGGAAAAGGGGTCACCAAGTCTGGATATACGTCTAGAGACCATCAAATCCATTCTCGATGCCGAAGATGACTTCTTACGCTCCTTGTCTCCAGAACAAGAATCGACAATTGTCGATGCGCTGTATTTCTTACGCTACAAACTGGATCCCATTGGAAATCCAAAAGACTTTTCACTGCTCATTGGAAATACATTTGAGCCTGGTCAATACGCCATTTTGTTAAAAGGTACCAGTGAATTGGCGCAGCAATCAGGAAATATCGGTGGATTGTGGAGTGATCAACCAGAACTAACAGGACGTGTGTTACACGAAGCAAAACGAGAAGTGGTTCTCTATTTAATTTTGTTGGAACCTGCTTTGGAAGAGGCCATACGGGCTGCAATTGCACTCCAGACCCAATCCAACACACCGTAGTTTATCGCTTGTATAGATTTCATTCTGACGCCCCGTGCTTGGTCTCTGAATACAGCTCTCAACAGATAGAGAGACCAAATGATTGGTCCCCTCCGCAAAGAATTGTACAGACACAAATGACCATAGACTGAAAACCTCAGTCCTTTGAGACTGTTTGAATCCAGTGATGCACCCCCAACATGTCGACAGAGCGTCCTTTCTACCACCAACAATTCAAAACCAGAATGTTTTGCCGTAGCCGTTAGATGAAGATCTTCGAATCCATGGTGAAATCTGGAATCAAAACGCAAATTGGATGGCATCAACAGACAGGTTCCTAGAAGAGCATCCACTCGACTTGAACGATTTTGATTGAGTTGAACCAAGCCCCAAGAACGAATGGTTACACCGTAAAATCGATGTCCTTTAGATTGAATCACTGGAGATAGCAACCTATTGGATTGAGCCATTTGCATGAGGTATTTCACATCATCCAGTTCAATCCAGGCATCGTCATTCAAAACCAAAACAAATCGAAACCCAAGCGTTTCAATTATACTCAAACCGATATTGACAGTATTGGTAAATCCACTGTCACCGGAAGAACGAATACAGTTTAGATTAGAGTGAGCGGCCATCCAAGGGGTCCAATCACTTTGAATAATTCCATCATCAACGACAACTGTTGGAAACTGTTTTAGATGGTTCAGCAACGGAAGAAGCAAATCCTCTCTGTGATGAAATGGGATCAAAATGCAACAGGAGGTCTCTGGATTTTCATCAGCTGGAGATTTATGGAGGCGCATCGTTTGGAATTCCAAGTGTTAAGACAACGCGACGATGATCTTCTTCACCCGAAATTGGATTCTCGCTATACCATCCGGATGGATCCAATGGTCCAGGTCGACCATTTCCATCTTCATCAATATATGCTCCAACCCAAAGCATCTGTTTATTCTTTGGCAAAAATATCTCAAACTCAGGTCCGGCTTCAACTGTTGTGCTGACCACAACCGAAGGTCTTTTGCCTCCAATGTTGCGTTGATCACCATCAAAAATATCGATCCGAATCGATTTGTTGGTCGGATTGTTGGCTTCAATGGTTCCGGAAATCGTAATAAACTCGCCATCTTTTGGATTTGGAGGTGGAGGCGGCACGGCTTCTTTGGGTTGTTCTTTTGGTGGCTCGACTGATGGAGGAGCCACTTTAGGCAACTGACCAATCGGAGACTTCGGAGCATCTTTCGGTGGAGCAATGGTTGGCATGGTTTGGTCTATTGCCTGTTTCTCGTCCCCCTTCTCAATAGGCTGTTCAGATAGTGTTGAAGTGGTAGTTTGAGATTGATCAGAATTTGCCTTCGCTAGAATAGGGTCTTCTCCACATCCAAACGTCAACAGTATTGTCATCAAATAAGAAAACCGCATCTCAAAACCATCCTTTCTGCACCAAAATCAAGCAATTGTGTTAAAATGTCAATAAATGTCACTGCTTTAATTATTAAACCACTCTTACCCAATTTAATGCGATGTTGACTTCTTTGCTCAGAACATTTTTCCGGTCAGAAATCTCGATGATGGTTGCCAAGGTGTATATTCCTGTACTGTTCCCGTTGACGTTTCTCATCTGTCTTCTGGCTGTTGGGCTCGATCAGTGGTTTACTCTTCCCGGGTTGTTTCCAACCCCAACCAATTTTGTGATCGCTGGAATCACCTTTGTTAGTGGCGCCTTTTTATGGTTGTGGACCTATGAACAACTCAGTCGTTTGGGTGAAGGCTCTCCCTCTCCTACTGCTGGTCGAACGATGAAACTGGTCACCACAGGAATTTACGCATATTCTCGAAATCCTTCACTATTTGGTAAGCTACTTGGATTTTTGGCTGTTGGATTTGCACTCAACTCAATGGCATTTTGTTTCATATTGACCCCCCTATTGCTCACTGGATCTCTGATTGAAAAGGTCTGGCGACAAGAACCTCAGCTAGTCGAGATATTCGGGGATGATTATATTGAATACCAAAAAAATGTCCCCCTATTTATTCCATGGACATACTTCTTCAAACGAAACAAGAGTTTAAAATCCTGATTTCCTTTACACGCAAACACCCAATTTTACGTTACAGTATCCTATAGACCAAAAACCAAAAGGTGCATTATGGACATTACACTGATCAACCCTCCAGAGAAACTGCGAGTCTGGGCAGGTATTCCCAAAGCCCATGCTCACGGTGTTTACTGCTTTCCCCCTCTCGGTTTAATGACAGTTCAAGCAGCTATTGAAAAGCGGTCAAACTACATTGCTGAGATTGTTGATCCTGTTGTTGATGACTTGGATTATCCAGAATTTGAAGCGATGCTGCGTAAATATCCTCTAGACTTGGTCGGTGTTTCAACATATACACACTCGCTACCAGATGTTCAAATGACCATCAACTTGGTTCGAAAAATCAATCCAAATGCAAAAATAGTTCTCGGGGGACCACATTGTGCGATGTTCCCTGAATATGCCATGGCGCTCGATGGAATTGATGCCATCATCACTGGTGATGGTGAAGATGCCTTTTTGGAAATTGTTCAACGGTTTGACAAAGGGGAAGACTTTTCCGGAATTTTAGGGTTGTGGTGGAAAGACAGTACGGGCACTGTAGTCAAAAATCAAGCTCGGCCGTCTACGAAAGACATGACACAATACCCTTGGGCTGATCGGCGCCGAACCAACTATGCCGGCTACTATTTGCCAGGGACAAAGCAGCCGATGGTGACCACTGCCATTACCTCTCGTGGTTGTCCGCACTCCTGCCCTTTCTGTCTTACGTACAAAAAACAATATCGCATCCGCGCCATCGACAATATCCTCGATGAAATAGAAGACTGTATTTCCATTGGCATAACTGAAGTGCACTTTATCGACGATCTGTTCAGTCCAAACTCTCAATGGGTTCTCAAATTCTGTGATGCGGTTGAACGTCGAGGACTGAAGTTCAATTGGGGATACAAAACCACCATTGCTGGAACGACACGAGAACAACTGCGAAGATGTGCAGATACAGGATGTACGAAGATTCACTTTGGAGTTGAGTCTGCCAACAATGAAGGTCTAGACGCTTGGGGCAAGCACTGTGACACCGATGATGTTCACCGTGTATTTCAGTGGTGTAGAGAAGAGGGCGTACGTTCTGTCGCCTACATCATGCTAGCAGGACCACACGAACGGTCAATGAAAGAGGCGCTCAATAATTTGGATGAAATGTTGAAACTGGATGCAGAGTTCGCCGTTTTCGCGGTGTTCTCTCCATATCCAGGAACAGACAGTTTCGAAGAAGGAGCAGAAAAGGGACTGTATGCTGCAGACTGTTGGGACAGACTGATGAAAGAACCGCTGTGTGGAGTTGAAGTACCTGTTTGCTGGACAGAACACCTCAACCAAGCTGAAATCCTAGATTTACTCAAGATTGCTCACCGAAAGTTCTACTTCCGTCCAAAGTTCATTGCACGACAGGTAATGAACCTCAAAACTGGTGCTGAATTGAAACGTTTAACACAAGGTGCACTGTCGTTGGTGAAACTGGAATTACTGAAGGCCAACAGCCGTACCGCACCCGTATAAAAACCGTATTGATCTATGCTATTAATCGGGATGCTGTTCCTGTCTTTGTTGGTTAACGCCCAAAAATCCCCCTCTAATCTTGATCACATGGAACGTCTAAGCACAGATATCAAAGAGCGGTCGGCAAGTCTTCAAAGACTCTTTCATACACCTACACAAGAAAGTATTCCCATGTTAGAGATCGAATCTTCTATGATGGAAATGGAAAATTTGGTTATGCAATTGGAAACCCATCTTTCCACTCTCCCCCCTCCTTCACTCTGAGTCCGATGTCTGCTGAAAAAGAAATGCGCCGGCTGCAACAACAGCTGCAAGATTATCAACAAGAAAATCAAAATTTACAACTTGAAGTCAAAAAATGGTCTCAATATTGTGCATACGTAGCGGGTGCTTCAATCGGAATCATCCTATTTCTACTCGTGTTTGCTTCTTCTGAACCTGAACCCGTTGAATGTCCAGAGTGTGAAGAGTGTTCTATTTGTGAGGAATGTGAGGTGTGTCCTGAAGCCATCGTCTGTCCTGAACCGATAGAATGTCCAGAGCCTAAGTCTAAGATTCAGCAACCGAAACAGAAGGCACAGATTGTTGCGCCGAAAAATGTGGACCCCACTACATTCCCACGTTCCTACACCATTCAAAAGGGCGACAACTTTTCTATCATCGCCCAAAAGATATACGGTCGTGCGTCGTGGGCTGCCTGGTTAGCCGAACAAAATGGCGTTGATCCCAGCAAACTGCAAATCGGTCAGGAGATTACCCTTCCCGTTCCGAAAAATTAAAGCCATTATTTACCTGCGGCAATCTTTTTGTCGGCCTGTTGAGACCGTTCTTTTGAACCTTTCACCTTGTTGGTGTTCCACGCATTGTCATAGGATGTTTTGGCTTTACGATACTGCTTTTGTCGATAATGAATGTGTCCTTTAAAATATTGACCGTAGCCTTTGTGATAGTCTGATAAATCAAAAGACAAATACGTATCAATGTGGGACTCGGCTTTGGGGTACTCTTTCATCCGCATGTATAAACGGGCCAAATAAAAATGAGAACGCTCATTCTTGGGAGACAACAACAACACGCGTTGAAAACTCTTCTCTGCCTTCTTGTATTGTTTCTGATACATCTGTACACGACCCAAAACTTGTAAGTTAATGACGTTGTTGGGGTAGGCATCTTGTAGATGCTGTGCTGTCATTAGAGCCGTTTTCATCTTTCGCTCTTCGATCCATGTATACACAAGCGCATGAGAGGCCGCTGGACGCAAAAATACAGATTCTCGCTCTGCCAGTTGCATCATTTCAATCCCTTTTGCTCGCTCGTCTGTAAACAATGGTACTCCTGGTACATTTGAGGCAATCAATGATCGCCAGTAAAGCCATAAACCATCACCAAGCTGAGAATCGACAAAAAACTGTGCTTTATTCTTGGCAATCTCGATGAACTTCATCGCTTCATACCCTTGATTGATGGCATCCAAAAAATCTTCTTTTCGAAGTTCATGAATCGCATCCACCCCAAGAATTGCGCCCATTAAAAAGTTTTCCCATGCATCATTTCCTGCTTGTACGGAAGCTCTCTGCAAATCTTGGACGGCAGTATCAAAGCTATTTTTATACTGCATTTCATATTTAAAATCAAAATTTTCAAGCATCAGAACTTGCCACATGAGTGCTCTACCCACCGGGGCTACTCCTGAGTCTGGATAATCCTGCTTCACCTTCTGCAATACGCCATGTAGACCTTTATAATCTCGAAGATACAGATGATTCATCACCTGCCAGCAAGACCAAACGAAGTCCACAGACATCTGTAACCATCGTGCACCATCGTAGATTCTCTTGGGATATTGACCGGTTTTGGCATCTTCATATTGAACCAGTTGTGTCTGTCCATCAGGCATATCTATCGAACGAACTTTGCGACCAGAAACAGTGTCAGACAGTTCTACCTCTACTTTGGATTCATCTGCAAAGGCCAGCGTCAACCCCAACAACAACGACAACATTTCTAGCTCCTACGTGCGCGAAACAAATAGTTTTTCAATTTGATCGGTGAGCAACACTTCCAACTGGACGTCCATCAATCGATTGATCTCTTGAATTCCTGTTGGACTGGTTACATTGATCTCTGTCATTTTATCACCGATGGTGTCAATTCCAACAAAGAGCAAATTGTGTTTTTGAAGTTCCGGTTCCAATTTGGCACAAATCTCCTGTTCTCTTGGAGTCAACTCACACACTTCAACCCGTGCACCAACGTGCATATTCCCTCGGTGGTCTCCTTTTTGAGGAATCCGAAGCATCTGACCAACAGGTTTTCCAGCAATTAAAATTATCCGTTTGTCTCCATCTAGAATCTCCGGCAAATATTCTTGTACAAGAATGTATTGCTCTTCGTTCTCTGTCAAAATCTCGAGCATAGAACTAAAATTTGGATCATCGTGTGCCGTCACCAATACGCCTCTGCCTCCATTTCCATCCCATGGTTTGATCACAACCTTTGAATACTGTTTTGCCCATGCTTTGGCCCTTGGTAGTTCTCGTGTAACGAGAGTAGCGGGAGAATATTCAGCAAAATGAAGCGCATACATCTTTTCGTTGAAATTTCGAATGGCCCGGGGATCATTCAGAACTAAGGTGGAGTCTGGTACCAAGTCCAGCATGTATGTACTGAATATGTAATCCATATTGAACGGTGGATCTTTCCGCATCCAAATGACATCAAACGATCCCAAATCAATATCTTGAGGCTCGGCCTCGTCGAAAAATGGTTCAGTATCTGTCACTTTTACGTACGTCGCTTTTGAATAAGAACGGCCCCCAATCGCAAATAGGTCTTTGGGAGTGCACCAATATGTAGGCCATCCCCTACGATTGGCTTCAAGCATCATCATATAGGTAGAATCGCCTTCCAACTGGAGTGATCTCAATGGATCCATGACATACAACGTTTTCATTTTCACCTCTTAATTTATACTTATTTTCCAATGCAAAATTTGGAAAACAGCTGATCCAGTACTGCCTCTCTTGCATCATCACCACGCAAATCAGCCAGTGCTTCAAGCGCCAATGTGATTTCTTCAGTTGCAACGGCCGGACCCAAAAAACCATTCAAAGCAGATGCCGACATGTCGATGTGATCAGCAATCACTTGGAATAAAGATTGCTGACGTTGACTCAGAGATACATATTTGTTTTCAGATGTTTTATTAATCCCTAACACTGTTCGTATCTTTAAAAAAAGTTCTTTCAACCCTTTTTTAGACTTGTTTGAAACCCTACAATCAGATTGAAGATTCAAGCTTGTTTTTACATCAATATGGGTCAAAATAAGCAGCGATGGTACATGAGAGATTTCCTTTTGTAAATCCATAATCACCCCCAATTCTTCATTTGCAGGATGAACCAGTAGACATAAATCTGCTTCCTTCGCAATTTCAATACCCATCTGAATTCCAGTATTTTCGATTGGATCTGTACTATCAAACCTTGCACCTGCAGTATCAAAGAAGCAAATCTCCATTCCATCTATCAGAACCCGTCGCTCCACAATATCTCTTGTTGTTCCAGGACGATCACTCACGATAGCTCTGTTACTACCCACCAAGTGATTGAACAAAGAAGATTTCCCAGCATTGACGGGACCCAAGATGGCTACCTTTGCTCCATTTAGACGGATTCGGTTCTGCTGATACGATTGAGCCGTCAATCGAGCATTTTGTGCTATCTGATGCAATGCCTCAACGATCTGTTCATCAGACTCAAAGGATAAATCTTCCTGTGGATAATCCATTTTGGCTTCTAGTTCAGCAGCAATATTGAGTAACGTCCTACGAAGTTTACTCTCATTGTCGTCTACGATACCTCGCAATCCTTGTTGAGCAATGTCTACTCCTTCTAGGGATCCAGCATGAATCACTTCATTCAATGCTTCAGCCTTTAGCATGCTCATTTTGCCATTGAGAACGGCCTGTCTTGTAAACTCCCCTGCTCTCGCAACCCTAGCACCATATTCTATTGCAAGATTGATTATCGCATCGACAATCAAAGGATTGCCGTGACAAGAAAACTCCACAGTATTCTCTCCTGTAAAGGACTGTGGAGCTTTAAATGTGGTCACTACGACTTGATCAAGAACGGTGCCGTCCGTTTGACGAATGTACCCAACTGCGACGCGAGAATGCTCCCACTTATGAATAGTCGGAGCCATCTTCTGTGCAATTTCAATGGCTTGCTCTCCGCTCAAGCGGAGCATCGCGACCCCTGAGCGTCCAAATGGAGTTGTGGCAGCGATGATGGTAATGGCTTAGTCCTCTGAGCTAGACGACGATGAAGACTCTTCCTCACTGTCTGCTTTAACCAATCGAATTTTTCGAGCCCCATTGTCATCAAAACTTTCAGAATTCACACCCGTAAACTCTTTGATGGTCATGTGAACCAGTCTGC
Source organism: uncultured Pseudomonadota bacterium (assembly GCA_937911635.1). GTDB lineage: Bacteria > Myxococcota_A > UBA796 > UBA796 > UBA796 > CAJWHX01. Next base: position 34,036 of record CALDQI010000531.1, read on the forward strand.
GCTGATATCCGTTGAGTTCCTTTTCTATAATGAGTGGTTCACCACTGTCCAGCACACGACTTGCGAGCTTCTTAGCCAAACGTTTCAACCCTTCATCATCTCTTTTATTGTCACGACGATCTCCACGTTTTCTATCTCTGTCACGCCCGCGAGAATCATCTCTATCTCTACGTCGCTCACGTTTTTCTCCACCATCCACATGAAGTGCATATGCCCATTCATATCCTTCTTTAGATGAATACTCATTCATCAATTTTTCAATGCTCTTGAGCGTTGCTCCGCGATGACCAATAATACGGCCACCTTCTTCAGATTTAATGGTAAAATGCAATGTATTGCCATTCTCACGTACAGATACTTCCGCTGTCAGACCCAATACTTCTATCGTGGTCGTTAGCCAGCCTTGCATTTCTTGGATCCCAGGCTTAAACACCTTCTTCCAGGCCGTTACTTCTACATCGCGTCTACCGATCTTTTGCCCATTTTCATTGAGAAACTGTTCTGAACCGATGTCGTAATCCAATTCTGCGACGTCCAAACCCAAATCTGTCGCTATTTGTGTGAGTGCTTCGAGCACCGTTTCTGCTGTTGCAGCTCTTTTTTCTACTGTCATTTTGCCTCCTGGAGCAACGTTGTGTCATCGTACTGAACGCGAATCAACCATTGTTGGAAGATGGTCAGCAAGATGTTCATGGAAAAGTACAATACCAATCCACTTGGAAAGGTAAACATAAAGACGCCAAATATTAGTGGCATCAATTTAAGCATTTTTTGCTGTGCAGGATCCATACTTCCCATGGGCATCATACGCTGTTGAAAAAACATCAACACACAGTACATAATTGCCAGAATACCATAGGGATCTGCACTGGTTAAATCTTGTAAATATAAAAACTGAGAGTCGTACAATTCGACACTGTACAACATTACATTGTACAACGAGAACCATACTGGAATCTGAATGAATGTCGGTAAACAACCCCCAAGAGGACTTACACCATGCTCAGTAAAGAGTTTCATGGTCTCTTGTCCTTGCAGCTGCGCATTGTCTTTGTATTTCTCTTTGAGTTCTTTCAACAGTGGCTGAATCGCTTGCATCTTTCGACCGCTTATAAAAGCCTTTTGCGTAAGTGGAAAGAAAATAACCTTAACGACCAACGTCAGTAAGAGGATAGAAACACCCCAATTTACAAAGCCAGCCTGAATCATTTTCAGCATAAACAACAACACTCTGGAAAAGAAACCGAAAATCCCAAATTCTATAGATTCCGTCCAAGACTCTCCAAGTTGTTCGAGTTGATCCATCTGTTTTGGACCGACAAAAGCTTTCAACTGAATGGTTCGTGTAGCCCCTGAGTCAATTGCCTGACTCAATGTAGAAACGACTCCATATTCTCCTTCTCCAAACTTTCGAGTCGTAACCGAGGAAAAATCGGCCATATTGCTTGGATACAAGGCAGACAAGAAATATCTAGAACCGATTCCAAACCAATCTGGTGCGCTGTCAAACTTCGTTGGTTCGTCTAAATCCTCTAAGGTAAGAAACGACGTACCAAAGAAGGAACCAAAGGTACCAACCAACTCTTCTTCCACATAGAACTGGGGACGAGAAGCATTCGTAAATCGATCTGCTGACTCATCATCCATCTTATCCATCATACCAATCCAGAGATCATCAACTTTTTCCGAACGCTGATTGGAAATAATAACTTCTACATCGATAGTGTTCCTTTCAACACCTTGAACGTCACTTTCCGGAAGTGTTATTGTCTGAGAAACTTGCAATCCATTCACCGTCCCAACAGACTTAAATGTTCTAGAGTCCACTTTGGTGACGTTGAAAACATCTTTAAATGTCGCCTCTCCTTCACCAACAACAACCAACGACCCGGCTTTTGTCAGCAGCTTGAGTTCTTCATCAATATCTCTATATGGCTCCCATGACCCATCCATACCAGCAAATATCCATCCCCACCAAGATTGTATTTCCGGCAAAACAGTGTATTCGCGAAGACCCACGAACTGTGGTGAACCATATGTAGAGGTAATATCAAAGTGAAAGGCTTCTGAGTCATACGGTATCGACTGATATGAAACCTTTTCCATAACTTTGGGTTGTACTGTTGTAGGTACAGGAGAATTCTCAATAACTGTACTCCCCTCTCCTTCTACAACCGATTCCGTCACGGTTGTTTCAACTGGCTGTTGAACAGGGGGTTCAAGCTGCGAGAACCAGAAGAAGTACGCTCCCATACTGATCACAAAAAATAGCTGTAATCGATTCTTGTGATCTTGATTTTCTAAACTATTCATGATTGTTCCTCTAATTTAGGCGGGACAGGATCCAGACCGTACCCCCCAAAGGGATTGCACCTTAAAATTCGCCAACTACCGAGATACGTTCCTTTAAACACTCCATGAACTCGAATAGCCTCTAACGTATATTGACTACAGGAAGGATGATACCGACAACTTGGTGGAGTATACCTAGAAATCATTCTTTGATAACCGCGAATGGTCCAAATAAAAAGTTTTCCGATCATTGTTTCTAACATCGATTTAGTTTGTTGAACGCTTCAACAATTTGGATGTTTATTTCGTGTTGAGTTCTATGCAACGCTGAAGCAAATGCAATGATGACTATATTAAGAGATGTACTCATCAAATGCTTCTGTTTTCTACACGCTTCTCTAAGTCGACGCTTTACAAGATTTCGACATACAGCATTGCCAACCTTTTTACTGACAACCAATCCGAATCTCGGATTGTTGGGCGCATGTGGAACTTTATGACAGGGTAAAAAAATAAAGAGAAAGTCGCGAGATTTTACCTTCGACCCACGTTTTTGGATCAACCGAAAATCTCTAGACTTTCTGATTTTGTCCACTTTCTGCCAAGTCACGTTCATGGAGAGTTCTCCCATTGACTCGAGAAAGTCAACACCAAGATACCATTACTTGGTGCGGATATCAGGCGCCAAACGCTTACGGCCTTTTGAACGACGGCGACGCAAAACATTCTTACCACCTGGTGTACTCATGCGTGCACGAAAGCCGTGGCAACGTTTTCTCTTAATATTACTTGGTTGGTACGTGCGTTTCATATCTACTCCACAAAAATATACAATACTGATGTATCGGAATGTTTCTTTATCCGATATAGATGAATTCGTCAATATAAATAGGTCACACTATACGATTAGAGACTTCTAATTCGACTTGATGAATCCTAGTGATTTGACTATGAAAACATTTGCCCGTATATCGCCTTCATCTTTGACATTCTTACCATACGATTGTTGGACCACATCATGAACCTTGAACAACTCTGGACAGATCTACAACAAGAGATCAAAGAAATCTTGGGTGTTAACAAGTATGAAATATGGGTTCAAAAGGGGGAGGAAGTCAAGTTACTGCTTGTAGATTACGGTGACACCTGGATTTTATTTGAAACCAACAACGACTATTTTGCAAAGCATGTCGAAAAACACATCTGGCCGACTCTATCAGAGCTGTTTCTAGCAATCTGTGGACATCCTATCGAGTTTAGATATAGAGAATCGATTTCCGATGGAGCATCAATAGAAGAGTCGTCAGGGCAGGGGATGTCGGAAGCACCTAAAAGAATCCTTGAAGGAATTCCATCGGATAAAACGTTTGATAATTTTGTCGTTGGTAAATGCAATGAGTTCGCACATGCGGCAGCTATGGCGGTGGCTGATTCCCTAGGGGATGATCAATACAATCCTCTATATATGTATGGATCTACGGGACTTGGCAAAACCCATTTGATGCTGGCCATTGCGAATGAAGTTGCACAACTGAATCATTCTATTACCCCTCTTTATATTACTGCTGAATCATTTATTAACGACATGATTCTACATCTTCGAACCCGCAAAATGAATGAGTTCAAACTCAAATATAGGGAAAACTGTACGCTTCTGTTGATGGACGACATCCAATTTTTATCCAACAAAGATCAAATGCAAGAAGAATTGTTTCACACGTTCGAATATTTAAAGAATCAAGGACACCAAATTGTCTTTACCTCAGATGTTCTCCCGAAAGATATCGAAGGACTGATGGATCGTCTTAGTTCACGTTTTCAAAGCGGAATGATTGCAGATTTACAAGCACCAGATATGGAAACCGTCTTGGCAATCATCGAGCAAAAGTCTAGACGAATGGACGCCCATATTCCTCAGGATGTTGCACAATTCATAGCCGAAAATGCTCAAGGGAACGTTCGAGAAGTGGAGGGGAGTCTCAATAAGATTATTGGATTTGCCAAACTGAGAAAGACAAGAATCACATTGAACCTCGCGAAAAGAGAATTGAAGCACATCTTTCAAGAAAAGCCGACTGAACCTCTCGCACCAGAAAATGTAATCAGCAGCGTTAGCAGTACATACAATATAGAGAAGTCCCAGCTGTTGGGACGCTCTCGTAAGGCTATATTCAGTCATCCACGACAAGTTACCATGTATATTTTAAAAGAATACAGTACTCTCTCTACCGGTCAAATCGGCGCTGCATTGAATGGACGAGACCACAGCACTGTGATTCATGGTCACGCGAAAATCAAGGAGAAACTGAAAACCGACGCTTCCCTCAAAAAAACTGTAGATCTAATCAAACGAGATCTTCAAATCTGGACTTAAATGGCCTTCCGTTTATCTCAGAGAGAGTGTCTGATTTACCCATTGGCATTCGTTAATGTAGAGATCATTTCGTTCAACCGATGAATACGCCTCAAAATATCGATGGAGGATCTCAATGTAGATCCTAAAGATCCTTATATTCACGATCTCAGGGTGAATTTTGAAAAGGATCGTCAATTATGCTGTTGATAACTTGTGGATAAGTACTGTTTTACCTGTGGATAAGTTGTGGATAAAGTTGTGGACAAGTGGATAAAAATCTCATATCAAAAGTTATCCACAAGTTATCAACATGTTATCCACAGGTTATCAACAGGTACCATATGGGTTTGTAGTTGAAAAAATGGGTCTTGTAGAAGTTATCAACTTATCCACAGCACACTACTAATATCTACTAAAAAATACAATACTATATAATTTTTTGTTTTAGGGGAGTCGAATCGTGAAATTCATCATCAATAGAAAGGATCTCTCAACTATTTTGCAACGAGTTCAAACAATCGTTTCAGGGCAAGCCGGAAAAGAGATCAAAAATCCTATTTTGAATCACATAAAACTCGATGTAGCAGACAATCGAATTACGATTACTGCCTCTGGTGCTAGTGGGGAAGGATTGTCATTGGTTACACACATGGATGACTGTGTACAAGTTTTGGAGCCTGGTTCTATTTGTGTAAAGTTTGCTCGATTGTTCAACATTGTGAAGGTCTTAGGGCATGAAACGTGTACCATTTCGGTGGAAGATATCATGACAGGACCAATGATCATTCACAATGGACGAACAGATGTTACAATTGATGAATGTCGTTATGCTGAAGAATTTCCACCAATTGGACATTTCGCGAAAGATCTTACCATCCAAATGAAAACAGAAGAGTTGCGACGTATGATTGCTGAGAGTGAGTTCTCAATAGGAAAGAGACCCAATTTTAATGGCATGCATATTGCATTTAATGAAGTAGACAAAACACTTCGCTTTGTAAGTACAGATGCCAATCGAATGTCATGGTCAGAAGCTTCTGTGGATACTGTAACTGTGAACAATGATCCTGAGTTAACGAAAATGCTCTTGTCTCCCAAAGCGGTTGCAGAGATCAAACGTTGCTGTGCAGAAGGAGAGGAGTGTACA
>CALDQI010000532.1:0-6847 GCA_937911635.1 uncultured Pseudomonadota bacterium
GGGCCCGGGCCTTCTCAAGGGCCCCATGTGCCGTCAAGGGCCCCCCTGGATCGTTTTAAGGGCCTAAAGACGAGTAACAATCAAGACATTCAAAGCCATCAATTTCTCTATACATTCACAACCATAGAATCACCACGTGAACATCTGCACAAGTTCATGCTGCATTTGCAAGATGCTTTTAGATACTGGGCAAAGGACAAATTGTCTTTGTCGGAGATGGACCCAAATCTGGAAGGACAAGAGCTGCTTGATGCCATTCTTAAGTTGAAACGTGAATACATAGTTCATTCTGATCCCAATCGTCCGCCCTTATTCCACATCGGTTTGGACGATGTACAAAACTTCCTACCCAATGGAGCGCCCATTTTTCAGGAGTCAGACAGTCACTACGATGACTTAAAGCACATCCTAAAATCGTTAAAGGGTGAGCAAGAACCCCCAGCCCAATTTGCCTTCGACACATTTGTCATCATCGCTGAAAAGCAAAATGGTCCAGCAGACGAACATGTTTTTGTACACTATCTCGGTAATCTTGCCGAACCTCTTTTTGACGTATTGAACATTGGTATGCATGTTGCTCGCAATACAGCAATTGAAGGCTTAGACGTCCAAGCTCAACAGTTACTTCAACAAACTCTCCAGTTAAGTCCTTTACAACTCACCCATGAAAGGATGTCGGCCATTTTATCGCGCGGACTAAAAAAGCATACCCGACCCAACACTGCGATTTGGACACAGGCTGTTCAGGATACGCTCTACCATCATCGCATGCCTATGCCTAGTCATCATTGCTTGCCTGGTGATGCACACAACATTGCCAACTTATTAGAGAGTAAGGATATCACACCACCAAAAATCCCTTCTGTGAAATCCATCGACAAAATCATGTCCACTTTTGTGGTCGGCAATCCCATCACCGATGAAGTCCGCCTCATCACATTTGCATTGTGTGCATTGGATCATCAGCGAGATCTAGAACAGAACACTGCAGATAAAATCGCAGACGATACAGATAATGCAAAAGAGCCAAAAGAGATCGTCCTGACTGCTGAAACCATTCAATTACTACACGATCGAAGTTTTACTCCAGCCCCGTCCAAAATCGACATCATTCAGCAGGGACTGACAAGAACCAAAGGATTTGCACGCTGTACAACACTATCTTTTCAAGATGAGAATGGACTGTATTTACGCGGTTGGAGAGCGCATCACGTGGTCTTGAAAAATGCACCTGAGGTCTCCAAAACATACGCAGAAGTAACGAAGGCTTTCGAATGGATGGGTAAACGTCTCCAACAATTCCCTGTCGGCACACAGCCCTATCGTCGGTATTCAAGTCAGAGGAGCAATCAAACTGCGTTTGAACAATCTTTCAACCAACTGACAAATGCAACCTTGGAAGATGTGTTGAGCCATCATGGTAGTGGAAACATGGCCAACTTTGTAGGGCTGAATAAAAGTTTGATCCTAGAAAACCTCAATCGAGTCCCCGCTCATATGGGGCTCATGCAACTCGCACAAGAAGAAGTTGGCGGTACTGTACAAACAGACTCCACCACCCTTCTCAGCAACGTAAATCTTGGACGCCATTGGCTTAAGCAAATTAGCCCCAAACCACAGGCTTCTCACTGCAAGCTGTATTTCTCAATTGGGGGTACGCCACGTCGAATAGATTTTGAATTCCAACAAATTTCGAAAGACTACTATGCTGTCTCTTATCAATTTCAGAGGGCACCAGACTTTCACATTGACATTTTTCATGTGTCCTCTGGATATCCAATCGAAACCATCCAAATTACCGATCTAGTACAGTGGGAAATCGTCAACCCTTCCGAAAATGCAAACAATACCGACATTCTTATCCTAGACATAAACACACTGAGACGATTCTCGGTGCAACTGGGACAAAGCGGAACATCTCCTTATGCAAATGCAGTCTGTCAACAAACTCTACCATTGAACCAATTGACTGTACCAAACCAAGTATTTCAGGCTCGTACACCGAAAAACTTCAAATTAGACGGTAATGATATTTATCTGTTCGGTAACTTTCGCCTCAGTGAGCCCCCACTCCGTCTTGTCTTTTTCAAACTGAACTATGCTACGTTCCAGCAACTCCACTGTTGGATATCATCAGGCGCCCAAGTTCCCAAACACATCTACATCAACAAAAATAGATGGTGGGGACAAAGCGGACAAGGCGTCATGGAAGGCCTCCACAGTTCTCAAATCACCACAACCCAAAAACCTCAATTAGCCATCAAAGGAAAGAGTCAAGAAGATGGAATCCTCTTCAATATCAAAGGTCTTACCATTGGTTCCTATTGTTCCAAAGGTCCAAATACAACAACCGGAAACACTTGGATTTTCCGTTCTAGTGGATGTACACACGTTATAAACGAGATTGTCTTTGTCGTTGAAATCACGCCCACCAATCACCTCATCATCGAAAAGACAGGACAGATTTATACCACACAGAACTCAAAACCGATCATAGCATCCACATCGAAGTTTAAATACACCGGCATTCGTGTTCTCAAAGGAACAAGTTGTGTCGTTGCCTATGGGAGCAAGCAACAGCTGGATGTGATTCTGATAGATGACAATGCCATATCGCTACTGCAGAACATCAGTCCCGCTCATCACCGTCACGACGGCCCAAGCGCTATCAAAGATTGCATCGACTTGGGAGATGGTAAATTCATTACCGGTTCTGAAGACAATGACTTACGATCTTGGTCCATTGATCGAAAAAACAAAACCTTTAAATGCATCGGTCTATTTCGAAAACATCAAACCAAGGTTCGAGAATTATTTGCGGTTTCATCGGATCAGATCCTTGCGAGAGATGACGATCGCATGAGCAGCATTTGGGATATGAAGGATACGCAAAGTGCAGCCGATGCTCTTGAACAGGAAGCGATACCTTCTTCTGGATATGTCAAAGGTACATTCAACATGTACGGACACATTTGGCACATCGACGATAAAGGGACCGTTATTCACTGTAGTTCACTAGAAAAGGTCTCCCCCGCCAGTTTAACATTTTATGAACAAGACCCATTTCCAATTAGTCCAAAAAATGGATTGATAGTAAAGAATGTCTTTGCGAGTAAATCCTTGATCAAGAAACATCCCGATGATTCTTCAATCGAATCAACAGCAAAAGGAGTACAACATACCGACCTATTGATCATTGATGATAAACAGCAGCTGTGGCACACTCCTATACCTCAAGGACACATACCAAATGGAGCGATTAGAACACAGTTTAACAGCAGTTCATTAAAAACACCGAGTCATATTCAAACCAACTGGACCTTTGAACAAATACGCGCCATCACAAACCATACACCCTTAAAAGAGGTGCTTGAGTGTACGGATGCTTATTATCTAGCGTTGGCAACGTGTGTTGGTGAAACCAAAGAGATAGACAAAGGGTCCTATCTGCTGATATTGGACCACAAGGGTTCCATCTTGAAACGATCCGAAAGACTACCAGATGGGGTGCTACTCTTTGATCACCATCACAGTGTAGAATATACGTCCCTAATAGAGCACCAAGGAAATATCTACGATATCCACCTATACAATTGGACGAAGAACCAAACAGACAAACTCCACACTTGGCGAGGTGCACGCAAACCAAACAACGTGGTTGCACTCATGAGTGGTCAAGTACATAAGATGCTTATTTCCGACAAAGGACAGGGGAATGTTCAAGTCAGATATCTTGAGTATGAATATAATGGAACACCCTTGAACCCTGTGCTCTATTCAGTTGCTCAGCACCCCAATCTACAAAACAATGGACCGGGCAGACGGGTCTATGATCAGCCACGTGGCTTGCTATTTGGAATTACAGACCGTGAGTTTTGGAAGCTTGAGCCATCTGTACATCCGCGGATTAAACTGATCCCTACTCCTATTGAACTGGCTTATACAACCTACTTTAGTCCGATTAAAGATGGTGTGTCTCAAGGTTACAATACAAAAGATTACTTGGGTATCAATTTCCGAGGGGGGATACATCTATTCAAACAGAAGTCTGATCCTATGCGCATTGAACGAACAACATGGCTCGGAGAGGCACGTAAGGGATACTTCATACAATACGATGAGGACCACGGACGGATTTGGGTAAAACAAAATCGCGGACTCGTGGTTCTACAGTTAATGTGCGATACACACCCCATTGACTTTTCTGGTCAATGCGTCCAATACGTCGATTCTACACCTTCCGACGACGCAGACTCGCCGTCGCAGTAGTGCCCTTCAACACACCGAGGTCCCCGGTACTAATTTCGGCAGCATTGGCTTCATCCGTATCAATGTGCATTTCCAAAACATACTTTGGGGATACGCGAACCAACACATCGCCAAAGACAAGATCCCGACCACTGGAATCCACCGCGACCTCTACAACGTCTTTATCTGAAACACCGAAAGCATCTGCCGAATCGGGATCCATGTGAATGTGCCGGCGCGCACAGATCAAACCTTCTTTCAAGTTCAATTCTCCAGCTGGACCTATCAGTTTAATTCCGGGAGAATTTCGAACATCTCCAGAATTTCGTATCGGTGCATCAATACCGAGCGTATATTCATCGGTTCTAGAGATTTCAACCTGACAGGCGGGTCTGGTTGGACCAATCACGCGAACACCCTTGATGGTGCGTTTGGGACCCACCAAGTCCACCTTTTCATTGCAGGCAAACTGTTCCGGTTGTGAAATCATTTTTCGTACTGTCAATTGGGCACCTTCTCCAAATAGAGCCTCTACTGCCTCTTGGGTAAGATGCAAGTGTCTTGCGGATACAGCAATCGGAATCCCCTGTGGTTGCGACACCGAATCTTGATCTTGTTTCAAGGCATAAGTATCTAGTGCAATCACCATCTCTTCGTCCGCCCGAACCGCAAAGATTTTATTGCGAGAGGCATAGTGAGACACCTCTACCGCAGTATCCTCTGTCGATGGCCGCTGCGTATTGGCATCTTCGTCCAGTCGAAGTCCTAGAAAACCTAGGTTTTGACAGGTACGAGCGCGAACGACCTCCGAGTTCTCTCCAATACCGCCTGTGAACACCAACGCATCTATGCCACCCATTACAGCTGCATATGAGCCAATGTATTTGCGCAAACGATGAACAAAGACATTGATGGCTAGACGGCATCGATCATCCCCTTCTCGTGCCCGCTCCAAGATATCACGCATGTCATTTCCAACACCAGAGAGTCCTGTTAAGCCGGACCTTCGATTCAAAAAGGTATCCAACTCGTCTAGAGACCAGTCTTCCTTTTTGGCAAGTGCAATCAATGCACCTGCATCGACATCCCCCGCGCGAGTTCCCATCACCAACCCTTCCAGAGGGGTCATCCCCATCGACGTTTCAATCGATCGGCCATACTCTACGGCACATGCCGATGCTCCATTGCCCAAATGACACACGACAATGCGCAGGTCTTCAAGCGGTACATCCATCTTCTTGGCCACTTGCTGAGCCGACCATCGATGAGACAACCCATGAAAGCCAAATCTACGTATACCGTGCTTTGCAGCCGTTTCTCCATCGATGGCATAATACTTGGCGCGTCTTGGCAAGGTACTGTGAAATGCAGTATCAAACACGGCTACTTGAAGTGTCTCAGGATACTGAGCGTGGCACGCCTCAATCCCAGCAACATTGGCAGGAATGTGCAGAGGGGCAAGTTCTGTCAGCCCTTTTATTTCCGACAGTACCTCTGATGTAATCCGTGTGGGCTCCACAAATCGCTCGCCGCCATGAACCACCCGATGTCCAATGGCATCAATCGTCTCAATAATTTGCGACAAAATGTGTTCAACAGCCGCAGCATGATTGGCCTCTTGTAAGATCGTTTCAACTCCATTTACTGTACAGACACACTGTTCAGTACCAATTCGCTGAACACGAAAGGACTGCAGCCGCTGTTGATTGGTTGCATCAATCACATCTGCTTTGATGCTTGAAGATCCACTGTTGAGTACCAAGACGGCCATCGTTCACCTCTCGTTTATCCTGCGCTATACTTGAAAGGTGTAATGGGTCACACAGATTTTGTCGATCAAAATGATTTGCTAAATCCGATGCATGAATATCGTATCAATTACAACGTAAAGGCAAAGTCCTTCAGCAAGGCACCCGGTAAGTTTGACGATGACGTCGAACGATTGTAGTAACTCGAGGCTGAAAGTAACAAATCTTGCTCTACCGTAAGGGCTTCCAACTCACTTCCGAGAATCCGATGAACGGTATCATCAAAACGCATCACGTTGAGTGGTGCCACGATTTCCCCGTTCTCCACCCAAAAGGTCGCAAAACGGGTCATACCAGTCATACGACCAGCAGCCCTGTCGGAGTAATTTAGATACCACAAATTACCAATCCAAACACCAGTATCTAAGGCTTTTAGCACATCTTCAGTCGGCAGATCTCCTCCAGGAACAGACAAAGAATCCGGACTCTCTCCACCATTTGCGCCAGTGGTTTGAACACCAAACTCCTTTGCAGAACGAGGAGAGACAAGGGCACCACTCAACGCACCATTTTCAATGAGGGAGACTTGAGATGGGCGTCTGAAACCATCCGATTGAAAGTCTGGAGCCACCCCCCCCACAATATTTTCTATCAACGAGAACTTCTCGGATAGTCGTTGATCACCTTCTAAAAGTCCCAATAATGGAGTTGTTTTATTCTTGTGCGATGCCAGTCCAAATCCACTCCAGCTAAGCAAATCTAGAATTTCTGAGAGTGCCACAGGGGACAAGTACGCTCTTACTGAACCTGGCTTCAAGGTTTTGGATGGACGAGCCAGTAACTTCAACTGG
>CALDQI010000533.1:0-3636 GCA_937911635.1 uncultured Pseudomonadota bacterium
ACATCGAAGTTAGCGAATGCTCCGCTGACTCTGTGCAAAACTCGTTGTCCATTACTGTATCCTAGTAAAGTACAGTTGCATTTGAGGCAAGTAGACCTGCTCCCACGCAAATCTGAATTGCTCAAGCATTGGCGATGGTATCTGTTCATGGGTGATGACGACTCGGCAACCGTTTGGTCTCGTTTGAAAGTCCACGGTCAATTTTGTACTGGGCATCCAAGGTTCAAAATCGATGGTTCTCCATGTCATACGCAACTGTTTGGGTTTAATGATATCGATAAACTGACCTTTCACCGCTCCATTCCACAGTTCAAATTGTCCTTCGACGATTGGATGTACCTTTGCTAGGGCTTGAGTGATTTCACCTTGTTTCCAAGAGTCTGTCCAAGCGGCGAAGACCACCTCTCGGTCTACATACACGTCGCAATAAAATTGTAAATCGTTCACGATGACTCCAACATCATTTCATAGAACTCTATCCTGTTTCATGCATTTGGCATGTACTTGTGTTACAATTCGCAAGCATCCCTTAGAGGTAATATGCCAAGTTTAACCAAAACAGTTGTGTTCACCGATCTTGCAGGGTACACTCAAAAGACAGCAACCATTGGGCATGAAGAGTTGCAAAAGTTGGCGGAAGCCCATGAAAAACATGTGCTGGAAATATTTAAGCCTTATGGTGGTCAGCTGGTCAAAAGTATCGGTGATTCATATATGGTTGTCTTTAACTCTGCGACAGATGGGGTAAAGGCGTGTCTTGAATTAGTAGGGACAACTTTACCAGGTATGGGAATGGAGTTTCGCGCGTCTGTTGCGACGGGGGATGTACAACAACTTGAGAATGACTATTTTGGCAACAGTGACTATTTTGGTGAGCCCGTCAACCTCTCGGCACGAATCAATTCTATTACACCAGCAAAAGAAGTGTGGTTCGCTGATAGAACCCGTCGTTGTATGACTCAGTCAGACGTTGCATGGGAAACTGTAGGGTTACACTCGTTTAAAGGCGTGCCGGGTAAAGAAGAAGTGTTTAGAGCTCTTTCTGTCGAACAATGCTTTATCCCAGCGGAATTAAAAGCGGTACTCGACACCGATCAATGCACCATCATCACCCAAGATGATCGCCCCAAGATCCCGAAAGAAGGTCTCGTTATTTTGACCGGGTTTACCTATGGAAGTCCCGAGTTGGAATCGGTGCTTCATATGCTCTCCCACCTACCGCAGACAGATATTTGGCTTCTGGTGTATACCATTGCCACAGCACATCGGTTGGAGTGGGAAGAGAGAGGGTATCGATTTCTCATAGGGACGATGGAAGGGTTTAAAACGGCTGTCGATATCGCTTTGGAAGCCAAGAAAGATTTTGATGCCAGTAAGACCAATACGTTGACTCTAGACTTCAGTTCTCTAGGAGATGTGTCGTTGGAAATCATTGGGATTGCATTGCCGGCTGTACCGCTCGTTAATTTGATTGGTGCGTACAGTGTTGATCTGTTGGCGGATGGATCATGGGGGTACAATAAAACTCGAGCATTGGCAGAGATTCATGTGACGTCCAAATCTGTTGTTTTAACCCCTTTTAGACCAGGAATGATGATCAATTCTGTTGGGGTTCCAACGGGTGAGGAAGTTCAACTGAAACAAAACTCTCGATTCCGCATACACGAGTGGGTGTATCGATACTTGAGTCATGTTGGTGGACTGTACAAGGGGTTGATCATCGGTAATTCCGCACTCTCTCAGCAGTTTAATGTCAAGGATAAAATTGAGATGGGGCGTTCACCGTCGGGGAATGGCTTCGAGCTGGTCGATCGAGGAGGGTCAGACCGGATTCGATGGCTACAAAGTCCTCAAACTGAAAAGGCGAAGGCACAAGGCCTTACCTTAGATAGAACATTAATTGGTCGTCAGCATACACTGATCAATGTTGTGAGAAGAGATTTGGTTGTCGTATCTCCGATTCACAATCGGTTGCCCACTTTTGTGATACCCAAAGGAAAGTCGAAGCTTGAGCGTGTTACCAAAGAACAAGTCCTAAAATTTGGGGATATCTTGGTTGTCGGGACATATGTATTCGGATTGAAGAAAATGTTTTAATTCTAGGAAGGACAGTCCAGCCATTGTTCTAGAAGAATCCTCTCATCTTGTGTCACTCCACCACTGGGTGGCATTGAACCTTCTTCAAAGATTGTTGCATAGATTCGTTCACGCCATTCTTCAGCAGCCATCTCCGAATCAAAGAAAACGTTCGGTGGTGCACCGTGTCTATTTGGCGCAGTGGACGCGTGACACGATTGACATTTACCTTCTAGGAAACCGCGGACCCAGCTGTTGTAGGTTGGTGGTTGGCGACAGTCGACTCCAGTATCACCATCTTTCACACATCCTAGAAGTACAATCAGTCCAAGGATCACAACGCCCCCAGTATAGGAGAAGCCGTCCCATAATCTAATGGGTCTAAATCGGCCATGGCAAGAATTGTGGCACCCAGATGCTCTGGTTTTAGTTTAATCCCTTTCTCGAATACTTCCCCGCTACTGAGGTCTAAGGGGTGTCCGAGAACCTGATCTGTGTATCCACCAATGGTTCGCCCCCCTTGACCACCATTGATGATCATGGCAGTTCCGACCGGCCAATGGTGCTTTCCTCCCATTTCATTCAGTGCCGGATGCCTAGACATTTCGGAACACACGATCACAGTGGTTTCTTCTATCAACGGTATACCGTGGATATTCGTCTTTGTCTGTAGGCTTTCCATGAGCTGTTGCAATCCTAAAAATAACAGGTCATAGTGCCAATTCTGTTCAAAGTAATCCCCGTGAGAATCCCATCGCATATTGCAGTAGCCTTCATCTTGTACGATGGCACATCGGGATAGGTCGTTGGCGAAAAAATCCAATGCAACCTGTGCTTGCCCCATAAATGTTTCCGAACAATTGTATCCAAAATCTCCGTCTTCTTGACCATCGGGAAGGCTAATGGATTCCAATTGTGATTTTAATGCTTGCAGCTGTAGATGAGACCGCTGGTAATCGCCTAGTAGATTTTGAGTTCGAGGATTGTTGAATGCCATTCCAGTTGTTCGCTTGGATAGATATTCTGAAACCAGTTGTTCATACTGTCGTGTTGTGGTGATGGAGAGGTCATCGGAACCAGTCATCAGGCGATTGAGTTCCCCATTTTCTCCAACTCGTAAGATGGCATTTGAATAGCGTGTTGCGTAGTTGGGACCGGACATCAATAAGTGAGGGGCAGTGTACAACTGCGGAGAATTGGCCCCAATGATGGCTCCCCAATCGTCCGTACCAACCGGACTACCGGTCATGAGTATTCGTTTGGCTCGATCGTGAGCGACCGTTTCAAAATCCAGTCCATTGATGATCATGCAGGATTCAGCCCACTGTTCAAAGAATTTTCGGACTTCGGGTCTGTTGGGACCATCAATGAAAGAGAGGCCCCCAAGAGTTGCTAGGGTATCCTCTCTATCCGTATGAACATATCGATTGTTCAACATCTCTGGTGCGAAGACCATCGAGGTATCCCAAGCCCCATCACAGAAGACAAATAGGAATCGCCGTTTACTACTGGTATTCAATGCCAATGAAGGGAGCATTGATAGTCCAGCACTAGTGACCA
>CALDQI010000534.1:0-2233 GCA_937911635.1 uncultured Pseudomonadota bacterium
TTTTCTAAATTTTCACTCATTGACAAAAGATACCTTATAGCAGTTATAAAAAAAATAGATGGGGAATGGGTATTGGATGCGTATTTACTGTATGAAAAGGGGGTCACTCTGCCAATGGAGGTCCCCGTTGTATATGAACCTCTTGAACTACCAAAGACATGGAGATTCACAAGCGGTAAATACAAACGGGTAATGGATACCAATTTGAGTTTTACGGCGAGATTTGAGGTCAAAACGTTGCCCAGCTCCTTTAAGCCTGTAGTAGATGAAAAGGGAGAATGGGGGCAGATTGTTGCCTCAAATGTGGTGTCAACGATACCTGGTATTCGAAGACAGAACGATTACTTTGCAGTCTTAGTTGGCAAAGATACGCTAACGATTTGGTATTTGGGTCCAAATGCATATCGTAAGAAATTGCCATCTCAGGCAGAACGATACATCAAGAAGTAAACGAACGTGCAGGTCTAATATTAGAGCATGTTATACTGTGATTGTTTACACCTAGCATGGGACCCCAATTGACTGAGACCAATCGTTCATTCGCTCTACAGTCTATGTTGTCGGCACTTGAACTCTTCGCAAAAGAGGTTGATGTCGTTCAAAAGGTGGTAAGTGGTGAATCACCGATGCAATATTCTGTAGTCGACTGGCACAGGACCTTCATTAAAGTTTTGTTTGGTATCCTAATAGTGGGAGAGGCCAATCAGAAGGGTATGTTGTCTTCAACTTCGAGGGTACAGACCACTTTGGTGTTGAAAGACTTGAATCGAGTCTATACTTGGAAAGAGGTTCAGGATTGGATTGCATTTGTACAGACTGGAGATGAGTGTACTGTTGGATTGCAACTTGGATTGTTCAAAGGGGCGGATTGGGAGGCTATCACACGACCATCTTTTGACACCATACCCATGAGAGAAGTTCTATTTCATCTACGAAGTGTTCTAGAAACATTTGAGGCTAGGGCGTCCTCAGTTGGACTGTTGTATGAACAGATACTACAGGTGGTTCCGGAGTGGGACGAGATGTCTCAGTGCTATAAGGTTTCAGTGCGACCTGATAGTCTACGCAAATCCACGGGTGCATTCTATACCCCTCAGACATTGGTCGATGTTGTGTTGAATTCGACAATAGAACCATTGCTGGAACGGTGTTTAAGCCTACAAGAGCCATTGGAGTCAATAAGAGAATTGGCGATATGTGACCCATCATGTGGCTTGGGTTACATCTTGATCGCTGCTGCCAAACGACTGACTCGAGGAGTCCTTCGGCTGAATCCTAGCGTAGACGAATCCGATACGTATACATTTATTCTAAAGCATTGTATGTACGGTGTGGACATCAATCCCTTGACCATTGATATGTGTAAGGCATTGTTGTGGATGGAGGCCGGAGACTCAAGTATTTCTGTGGGCACCTGGGACGATAAAATTCGCTGTGGTCATGCACTACTTGGATGCACTCCTGCAATGGTGAAAGAAGGTATAACAGAAGCTTCATTTGTTCGTGTATTGCACCATGATGACAGAACGATTCGACGCAAGATAGCATCGAAGTCCCGTTCGGAAAGAAGACGATTGGTAGTTAAATCAGATGAAGAGGCGAACGTAGATTCTAGAAAATTGGCAGACACTCTGATGGCTTCGATGGTGTGGCCAAAGATAGATGAAGGCGATTGGTATGAGCATGCCCCAACTTTTCAAGTGTTTGAGCGCCTGAGGCAAGGAGTTGTAGACCCAATCTTACAACAATTGGTTGAACGCTTAAAGGTCAAGCATCGGTTTTTCCATTGGCATTTGGAATTTCCGACCATTGTTGCACGAGGTGGTTTTGATGCAGTGATTGGTAATCCACCATTTTTAGATTCTGAGTTTCTGAAGCGAACTGTCCCGTATGAGCGAACGGCGATTGGTAATCTTTATGAGTCTACAACTGGCAATTGGGATTTGTATATCCCTTTTATAGAATTGAGTCTTCGCATATTGAAGCCCAGTGGTTTTCATGCCTTTGTGACCCCAAATAAAATTATTGGCTCTGATTATGCCATTTCTCTACAGCAACATTGTTTGCTGACCAACAAGATCAGAGAGGTGCATGACTTTTCTCGACTGTTTCTGTTTGGGAAAGTTCGAATTACCGTTGTCGTCGTTGCGATTCAGAAGGTATCTTCCGTTGCCTCAGACATCGTTCAATTTTATCAATATGAACAGGGTTTATCTTTGCTTTAGATCTAATT
>CALDQI010000535.1:0-8175 GCA_937911635.1 uncultured Pseudomonadota bacterium
ACCCTCCATTGGAGCCAGTGTAATTGGTGGGTCGATTTTAATGTCGCGAATGTAATAGGGCTTCATGTGTTCATGGGTGTTGGAACAATTTGTTTGTTCATGTTAAATACTCTCGTAAATATGAGGGATTTTTAACATGTCTGAGCAATCTGCACCACCGATAGAAACTGCACCTCCGGGAAAAGCACATTCTGTAAATGAAGATGGGACTCCAGATGGATACAATCCGCCCAGTGCCTATACGGATAGGATTCTGCCTGGGGGTATGACACGATTGGACGTATCGTCTCCTGCCAACAAACTGTTCTTTGTCCATAAAGCGTTGGTAGAGTCGATTCAGTTTCCATGTAAATTGCGCTATTTAAAGCTGACCGATAGACAAAAAGGGCAACTTGAAAAGCCTGAGTCCTATGTAGCGGTAGACGTCTCCAAAGATAGAATACTACAAGCACTGGATGAGTATCATGATCTGTTTTACGAAGATGCCCGTCATCAACTCTGGATTTTAGGGGCACAAAACGAACAGATTGTATTGGATGAGTTGGGGATGATCTTTGTTTATCCAGATGACTTTCTTTTCCGAGAAATTTTGGCTCAGCTTGGTTGGTCGACAGAAAAGCACGAGAGTATGGATACAAGAGACTATGTAAAAGTACATTTTCGTTTGGTGGCTGATGAACAAGAAGAGCATTTCTTTCAGCGTTTTGGTTTGACACGGTGGGAAGGGTGAACTGGGCTGCTTGCTCTATCACTTTCCATACTGAATAAAATTCAGTACAGTAGGACTAGAGGATCATTTACGATACGAGAAACCATGAACGCACTTCCCAAACGTCTACATATTGCCATCATCTCCTTGTATGCATTGGAAAACAATGGTGTACGTCATGTTGCTTCTTCGCTACGTAGCGCAGGGTTTCAGGTGACAGAGATCTATTTTAAAGATTGGGTCAACAACAATTTCCCTTGGCCAAAAGAGATCGAAGTGCAGAATTTGATTCAGTTGCTTAAAGATAGAGGGATCGACTATGTTGGATTTTCTGTTCGAGCGAGTGCTTTTCATCGAATGGCGATGTTTTTAACAGAGCGGATTCGAAACGCATTGGGACTACCGATTTTATGGGGTGGGATGCATCCTACCTTTATGCCAGACGTTTGTATTCAAATCGCTGACTGCATTGCCATTGGGGAAGTAGACCATGCCGTGATTGAGTTTTTCAATCGTGTTGATTCAGGTGAGGATATTCGAACGACACCCTCCTTTTGGATTCGAGAAGAGTCTGATGGTGAAACAGTCATTCATAAGAACGATTTGGCACCTCTGGTGTCACTAGACGATATACCGTTTAGAGACTTTCACACTCAAGCGGACAAGTTTCATGTGGAAGGGACGAAAGTTACAACTGGTGACCCTTTCATTACAAATCCAGAATATACTGTTTTGGCTTCTAGAGGGTGTCCATATTGGACCTGTACATTTTGCTCAAACACGGTCACGAAACCCCTCTATGAAGATTTGGGAAAAAACTTTAGGTTGCGTTCGGTAGAGAATTTGATTCAAGAAATGGAGTATGCGACGAAGCTTTGTACCAATATAAAAGTGGTTCGGTTTGATGATGAGGTATTTCCCATTCGCAAGGCTTGGATTGAGGAGTTCGCCGAGAAGTGGCCCGAGAGAGTCGGTATACCATTTGAAGTGTTGGTGGATCCAAGAATGGTTACGGAGCGTTCATTGCAACTGCTGAAAAATGCGGGACTAAGAGCGATTTGCATGGGGATTCAAGCCCATGAGCGCATCAACTACGAGTATTACAATAGACCGATTCCCAATGCCAAGATTTTAGAGTGTCAACAGATTTTCCGTAAAGTTGGTATTCAAGCGAACCTACAGATTATATGGGACGATCCCTTTTCAACTGAAGAAGATAAAGATGCATTGTTTCACATGTTGATGGAGTTGGAGCGTCCGTTTGAGTTGTATTTGTTTGGTCTGACGATTTACCCTCGGACACATTTGGCACGTAGATTGTTGCGCGAAGGTAAGATTACTCAGCATGACATAGAAGGCATCAACACACATGCCTTTGAACAGTTCAGGGTGGATCTAAACCACCCGAGACCTAAAGCCGACCAACGGTGGCTGGCCTTGATTGTATTGCTCAATAAAAATATTTTGCCCAAAGACTTCATCTGGAAACTATATCATTCAGAATTTTTCAGAGAGCACCCCGAGATTCTCATTCAAGTCGCACAAGCGGTAAATTTGGCAAAGATGAGTCGAGTTGCGCTTGAGATGGCGATGAGAGGAGAGATGACGCCATTGCTTATCAAGCGCTGGGTGAATCCAAAGTCCTTGGTGACGATGTGATAAATCACAAGCACAGTAGAGTTGGAAAAAGAGCTCAACTGGCACAGATGAGACGACGAGCAGTGGCGTGGAAAAACATGATGACGTCTGCAACGATGAGACGCGTCGATGAATCATGGGTACCACAACCTCATGCAGGGCACTTCATTGTAACGTACAAGTGCAACTTGAAGTGTAAGGGCTGTGATTCTTGGAAGGTCTCCGAACACAACGATTTATCCGCAGCAGAATGGCGTACGGTGTTTCGCCAAATGCCCCATTTGGATTTGGTGAAAATCTTGGGTGGGGAACCGTTTGTGCGACGGGATATAGTAGAGATTTTGACTGCTGTTCGTGAGGAAGTGGACCCGTATATTTTACAGCTGACGACCAACGGAATGCTTGAGCAACGATTGGTTGAGGCGTTGCACGCCATCGCTTGGCCTGGATTGCAGCTGCGCATATCGGTGGATGGCCTGCCGAAAACGCACGATAAAATGCGAGGGATGGAAGGTTCATGGGCTATCGTGGATAGGACGGTGAATCGAATTGCAGAATTAAAGGAACAGTATGGATTCTCTTTTGGGATTAACTTTGCTGTGACGGATTCTTCGATCGATGATCTTCCACAAATGCGAGAGTATGCCAATTCTGTTGGTGCAGACTTGATTCCCGGTCTTGTCGTGACACCATTTTTGGTTGGAACGACACCGCCTGAAGAGGAGACACCACGGATTGTGATGATCTCTGAAAAGGAAAGAGCGTTGGAGGCATTGACGCATCAGGAAGTGGGAACAAAGTCCCAGTTGCCTCTTTTGGATCATTTGTATTCCAGATGGGTTACAAAACGCACCTTCTCGAAACAACTCTATGATGGCGCTCATAAGTTTCATTGTCGAGAACTTCAGGATTTGGTCTTCGTAACCCCAAATGGGGATCTGGCTCGGTGTTCGTTGGACCACAAGCCCATTGGAAACTTTCGAGAACAGAGTTTTCAAGAGATTTGGACAGGACCAAGAATCCAAAAGGCCAGAAAGATGGTCAAAGATTGCCCCGGATGCTTACAGGCAAGCGTCCAAATTTTGTCCCGCTTGTACGGTGGGTGTGTACTAAGTTAAATTCCCATGGCAAGTGCACAGTAGAGGGTAGCGTTACGGTAGTTGTATGCTTTTATTGTCTAGGTCGATGATGATGTTGTTTGCTGCGCGCTGATCCAAGTGAAAGACAGTGTCGCTGAGATCAATTCTCACATCGTCTGCGTCCGGTCCATCGCCCTCTGGGTCAATATAAGCCCGAAGCGTGACCTTTTTCGGCAATCCGACGGGCAGCGCAAACGGACCTGGTTGGTTGAGCTTGATTGCGTTTACGACTTCTGGGTTTCTCGTTTGAGCTGTGATGGCATCTAGATGAATGATTCCGGATTCGTATCCATTGAACTGCAACGTACCAGAAATCTTGACGGGCTCACCACCATTGAGTCCAGTCACCGCTTGAGAGATGGAACCTTTCACAAATGGGTCAATTTGAGTTGGAATACTTTTTCCTGTACCTTCGGACATAATCGAACCACCGACCGTCCAATCGGCATTCGAAAGTAGAGCAGCCAGTGCTTCTCCCATAATGGAGTGTCCTTTGGCCGTCGGATGCATCTCATCGAGAAACAACTCTTGTCTAGACAACCCGGATTCGATAAACAATTTCGGCACATTAATGAGAGGAGCCCCCTGTGTCTCGGCGACCAATTTCATCGCTTTTCGATACGGTGTCCAGGCTTTGCCTTCGTTCTTTTCTAGGTTGAGGTCATCCTCATTGGCGAGCAGTACAAAAACGACTTCTGCATTGTTTTCGCGCGCCATTTCAACAAGTGTCATTAAATTTTGCACATAATCATTGATCTCTACTCGGCGGGCTCCAATGTGATTGCTTGACCCAACTTGCCAGGATACGGTCCGGATTTTCTCTTGTTGTTTTCGGACTCGCATTTTCCAGTCTGCCACTCTAAATATGGCGGAGTTGGCTAAGGTTCTTTGTAGTTTTCCAACCCAGCTCTCTTCAAAGCCCATCGTGGTTGCCAATAAATCTTTATCAATGAACGAGTCAAAATTGTTGTCTGACCAGATATTGGCGACTACGATGAGGTCCGGTTCGGTTTTCATACCGCGCAACCTCAAAAAGTTGATGCTCTGATAAGAAGAATACCCCGGCACAGCCGCACACAAGCCTTCGACATCCCCTCCGAGACGTTGAGCTGCCACTTGGGAAAAGACTTCTTTGTCCTCTACCCCAAATCCAAAAACACTAGAATCGCCCGTTGTAATGAACCGTTTCACTCCATTTGGTTTCGGTATATCTACGGATTCGCCGCGCATACCCATTGAATTAATGGTGACAGTTACGCCTTGTTCATTTCGAATACCGGGTGCAAATTCAAACAACAAGTAGGGGTTCCCTTTTAGGGTTGGAGCCCCTTGGATCTTACTTGGAGGCGGGGACTCCCATGCATCCAATTCCGCCTTGTACAATTTGGATACCAGCGCTTCAGAAGTGAGCCACAGCCCGAGAGTTGTGCAAATGGTAAAGAGAATCTTTTGTTGTGTGTTCATACCGCTCTCTCATTCTGGATTCGGTACTGAGTTCAGCTTTTCCAGTACCTGTTGGAGATTTTGTCTTGCGACCTCGTTGTTCGGATCGAAGCGCAACGTAGAGCGAAAGGCTTGTGCAGCGCCCTCCAGATCACCCTGTGCAATTTTAATTAACCCAATTGAGCCTCTAGCCGCATGAAATTGTGGATCTTCCAATGTGGCTTTTCTAAAGTCCACCTCCGCCTTATCCCATATCTCGAGTCCGAAGTGGATTCTTCCTCTCAAAAACCACAAGGTAGCCGATGGTGTAGGAGATGTTTGGATTAGACGGTCTACTTCAAGCAATCCACGAGTCCATTTCTCTTTTGCGATAAAACATTCGATCAATCCAATTCGAACTTTTGGATTGTCTCCGTTGACCAAATCCAAAGTCGTTTGAAATAATTGTTGTGCGTCCGCAATCCGATTTTGTTGGAGTAAAAAGGTGGCGAGGTTGTAGGTAGGGATCCAGTTGCCTGGCTCTAGCTGCTGTGCCTCAATCAATAAAGATTCCACTTGAACTATATCTTCTTCTAATCCTGCGACCCGTGCTAGTCCATTGATGGCTTCGATGGAGGTGGGGTTCATTTCCTTTGCTCTAGAGTATTTCTCAGCGGCCTTATCCATAAATCCTTCCCCAAGTGCAATATCCCCCAGTAGCAACCACGGTTCAATATTTTCTGGGGCGATTAACTGTGCCGTTAGCGCATACCGTTTTGCTTCTCCCCAGTGTGTGGAAGATTGCCCCTCCTTTTGTGCCAAGCGGATGTGCTTTTTTGCCGATAGAAGGTGCGGTGCAATCAAATTTTGTTTTAGATCGGAGGGGAGGTTTGTTTGCTGTAAACTTTGTAGTGTACCGGACATGCCAGAAGATATTAATTCAAGATAATCTCTGTGGTTCTCAAAAGATTCCTCTATATTTTGAATGTCCGCGGCGGGAATGTCAGTCCATAATTCAGTAGGAGCAGGGATATTATTTCTGATCTCTGTCAAATGGGCATATGGAATAGGGGGACGATTTTGTGGAGACAAGTCAACATCACCATCTGCAGCAAACGGGTATCGTTTTAATATGATCTGATTGATCCATTCGTTTGAGTCTGTCGACAGTTGCTCTTTAAACTGTGTGTAGGACATCGGGGAATTGGAACACAATATGAGAAGGGCATCAATATTATCTTTTGGCAAAATATAGTACGTATGCTCAAAGACGGATTCGAGTCTGTAAGCCATCATGCCAAGTCCCCTGTTTGGAATTTCTTGCAAATGGAGGATGAATGCGGCTACTCCAGTAGGAGTTAGAGAACGCTCTACATGTTGGAGATGTCGTTTTGAGAATCCATTTGAGACACTTGATGCCCATGGATGATGTATGCTTTCGATCACCATGTCATATTTGGATGAATGGGAGAGAAGGTATCCGGTATTCTCTTTAAGTAAACGATTGGGTTTAAGCCATGCATTCTTTCGTTGTGGATAAGTTTGAGCGATCAATCGAGTCAGAAAGGTATTGGGGGTAAAGACGTTGATGTTAAGATTGTTCGCGTCGCCCAAGGACATATTGACCTGTCCAGATATGTCATTCAAAATAGCAACTTGCCCCACATCTGGAAGAAGTTTTTCTAGCAATCTTCCGTAGTTCACTTCATTGGTCCATCGTCTAGAAGTCTTGGTTATAGGTAGGCTTTCGACGAATACCTCGTTATTTAGGGGAATTGTTACATCTTTAGACATTTGTATCTTTTGTCCGAAGAATATCCATCCGTTGTTGTTCCAAGTTTTTTGGGTTGCGATGTATTTGTTGTCCTCTAGAACCGTTACAAACTTTGAAACTGGAATTGACTGATGTACAGGTCCACGATTGGTAAAGAGACAGAATAGTCCGATTATTGCAGTGAACATTGTGCTGATTTTGAACCCTTCAAAGACTGTCCAGAGAACGGCTAACAATGCGATGACTGGAAGCTCAGTTACTTGATCCGTGAGGAGGTTGGACAGGACTAAGCTCAATGCCATTCCTAGCCACGACATTTTTGAAGGGTGAAGTAGAACCCCTAAGCATCCTGAGATTGCAATCGATCCAAGGAGCATCGATCCACCAGACCAGTCTTGGACGCTTGAGTAGCCAAGTAGCGGCCACAGTATTATTACGACCCATCCGAAGGTAATATAAAGACGATTTTGATCAAACGGAATCTGTTTAGATACGAACGCCATTGCGCCAGCAGACCCAACAAAAGAAACAATAGATTGAAGCAGGTGATAGGGCTGAGGGTGTGTAAGGGGGGATTGCTGATTCCAAAGTGCTGTAAACAGTACCCCCACAATAGCCCCGTGTATCAATTTAGAAATGTGTTCATGATCAAAAGAGGTGGGAAGTATGTCAGGGGATAAATGAAATGTTTGAAACAGTGAGACAACAAAGCACACAGACATTGGAACGATAGACCAGGTAGGAAGCAGAAGAGTGATTCCCAACGACAGTGAAAACAGGAGTAGGCTTACCTTAGTACCCACAACTTGTTCAGCTTGTTTGGCAGCACCCAGGTTAAAACCAATCCACAATGAAATCGCTAGATAACCTACATTTTGTACAACACACGCAATAAACAATATCGCTAAGGCACCGATTTTATTGCGTGTAGACAGAGGGACATACTGTAGTATGCTTCCAATCATGAAGGTGGCCAGCAAGTCAAATCCCAAATGAAGATTCCATCCGTATTCTTCTACAGTCCAAAGATATAAACTGTTTTGCGAGTCAGTTCCTATTGCACTACTGATATAGGGGTAATAGGTTGCCGTCCCCCTAACCCACGACATGGGCAGCCCGCTGACATCGACCGGGCCTTTCAAGAAATTCCCGTTTTCATAGGGGTATAATTCTTTTCTGGTATCTACAGCGCCGCTACGACCCTTCGGCGCCCCATATGCTCCTGGGTTACTCAGTGTTGTTTTCAAAGACCCTTCCATTCCTGTATTAACTATTGCAAACCTAGGGTTATCAGCCCACCTTGGAGCTACTGCCATAGCACCTCTTAAATCTTTGTTTCCTATACCATTATTAGGTCCACCTGGGCCCTCTCCTAGGGCATTCTGATAGTCACCCAGAAAAACTATTGCACTAGGTGCTTCTACCGAAGAGTGTCCTGTATTAAACCATTGGCCAAGACTCCAAGAGCCCCCTTCATACCTTTGCCATCCAAG
>CALDQI010000536.1:0-7704 GCA_937911635.1 uncultured Pseudomonadota bacterium
CGCTTTCCCAACCAAGGCAACGAGAGACAATAAGTACTGGCCCCTCGTTCGTCGAGTCAATGATGCTCATGGCGATCGCAATCTGATTTGTTCGTGTTCTGCGTGGTTTGATGATGAGAGTACATCGGAAACACAATCGCAGTGATCCTATGGGTTTGGCTACACTTGATCTCGACGGCAGTTGCGATGGAGTGTCCCACTCATGATCTGTATGCGTACAAACTGGATGCATATTCCATCGCAGTCGAAGATGATATTGTTCAGTTCAAACTGAGTGTTGATGAGCATAAGGTGGTTGAGCCCGACGTTCGACTGTGGGTTGAACTGTTACAGTCATGCGAAGCTAATCAGACGTTGCAAACGTTTGTTCAGTGGCAGAGAACTTGGGTACAACTCATTGATTTAGGTCTTGAGTATCAATCGGCTAGTTGGATACACAAAATGCATTTGAAACGTGAGATTCGTCATGTCGAGCGACTGATTGTCATACAGTATGCACAGATGCTTCACCGACTTGAACTTGAAACAGGCATATCGGTTCTTTGGAATGTTGAGGCGCACCCTTTTGCAAAAGGCATGGTATCTGCGGGCCGAGGATCTCCAAAAGTGTATCGATACATTTACCATCAGTTCAATTTTGTTCAGTAGATTCTCGTAAATTCAGGGTTAAAGTGGACTATTTATGTCCGAAGGCGTTTTGGTATTTCGTATAATAAGTATACACTTATTAAAAATACCGGAGTGGATTATGAGTATTGTATCCTTAGAATGTACGTATATTATCGAACGGATAAGATCTATAGCATTTCAAGTTGGATCTTTCTTGGGGGATGATTCGCAGTACAACCGAGAGAAACAGGCGAAGTATATGGTGGATGTTGTTGTAGGAGGTGGAGCGAATGAAATTTCCGACGCCATATCGGATACCATTTTGTATGGTCGAAACGAATCCGTTGAACTGGAGTCTACCCAGTTCTTTGAGGTGCTTCGATTTGCACGTCAGTTCTTTACACAGAAGGTATTGGATGCCATTCAGCTTGAGTCGAAACGACCGAGAGCCTCATTCATGGTCCTTAGACGTCGTATATTGGATGTCGAATCGCATATTGATAACGGTATTCTTAGAATGGATTTCATCGTCGATAAAGAAAGGTATCCAATTCGTCTCAGTTATCGATTGGGCACTCAAAATTTTCTGGCGAATGCGTGGTTGCAATGGTTTGATACTACATTGACGGAGGCATTGACATCTTCAGGGGATTTGTCTGAAGACGTGAAGTCAACCATGCGGGGGCGTGCACTGTGTTTCTTGAAGTACTTTCGAGAATACCGAAATGAGCGTCCTATCTTTTGGACCTACAATAGAGTGCACATCGTACGCGAAGCATTGATAGAACAGTTTCATAAGGATGTTGATAATGGCTATGTGAAATCCTATCAACCTCACTTGTGGGAGCGACATACTTTCGATAACGTCCGGAAATTTCTTCGCCGCGAAGGATGCCCAGAGAAACTGTTCTGTACAGTTGGTAAACAAACCTTTATATTTGATTCTGCACTGTCGGAGCGAGATATATTCATCTCATTACAGCGTGGGAAATCCGAGAGGATTCAGGGGATTCTCAATGCTGATGGATTGAGTTTAAGAACCACGGAGCATTTTGTGGTCATTCAACAATTACTGAAACGGTTGGATTCGAATCCACTTGAAGAACTGTCTAGGCTTGGGCGAGAGTCAAAACATTGTACGGTATGCAATCGCAAGCTAGAATCAGAGCATTCCATTGCGCGGGGCATGGGGCCAATTTGCGCGTCACGGTTTCATCCCAAAATGGTTCAGCAGTCGCTCTTTTGATCCTATTGCTTTGACAGGATTTGGTAGACAACATGCGCATCACTTTGTGCGATTGGTGCACCAAATATTTCCTTCCACAGTAACAGCTGTGCGCTGTGCCGTGTCTGAGGAATGAAATTGAAGTGCAATACAAAGTGTGTGAAGCCTTGTTGATTCAAGTTCTCACGTAGAGTATCTGGGTTTTGACAGGAATTCAGTCGGCATTGTTGGCGGATATCTCGCCATGATCCGGCTGTACTTGCAGCCTCGTTTAATCGACGCCAAACCTCTGTCCGATGAAGCCATGATTGCTGAATCCCATAGGCGATTGGACGTTCATGGAGCGTTTGCATCCACAGGTATTCATGATGAGGAGATTGAGCTGTTGAAGGGTTTCGATTGGTTAGTGGAAAATTGAATATGTTTTGTGATGATGTCTGAAGTATTGAAATTACCTGTGCGTCGACTGGAACTGGTTGTGTTGTAGACACAGGTTCCGTAAAACAGATCTGATGCTGTAAAAGGATGATTACACTGGCAATCCAAGCGTATCGAGTGATATGTTGCAATAGTAAGGCGCAGAGTACACTCCCTGTTAGCAGAGCCATCCAGCTGTACTCCCATGGAACTTCCATCGTTGAAAAGTAGGGGACAAGACCTGCTGTGGCATAATAAATAGGAGACGTCACTGTCCAGGTTTCATGTATTGTGATGTTCGGACCGAGTGTAAGAACAGTGAAATATAGACTCATTGCAAACCACAGGCCTGTACCTTTAGTGCGCAGTTTCTTGATGGCAATAAAACTGAGCCATCCCACAGGTATTATCCAGCCAATAAATATACTTTCTTCGAGTACATCGAATCCAAAAGACTGTTGTACTGTGGGTAAAAATAGGTCGAACACCGTAAAATCATTCAATACTTCCAAGGGAGTATTCCAGTCCCAGAATCGCTGGGCTTTGTGCTCAATGATACTGCTCTCTTGTAGACTCGACTGGGCTCTTCTACTGATTGGGTAGGCTACGCTAGCACAACCAATGGCAAGTGAGCTCATCCATTTCCACAAGGAACGGTTTTGGACAAGGTGCCACGAAGCGATCCACATACTGCTTAAGATTGCAAACAGGGCATAATGCCAAGACCCCAATACGGTCAGACCAAAAAACACAATACCGCCGATACAGTATTGCCATCGTTGTTTCTGAATCAATCCGGTTAAACAATAGAGATATAGCAAGACCCACCCTAGATTTAGTCGTTCAAAGACCGAAGAATGAAGTACAAAGCGTTCAATGAACGGAGTTGTGTCTAAGCAGCATAAAATAAAGAGTGTCGCCCAGAATGTTAACTGTAGCCGTTTGCCAAGTGCAATGGCTCCAATTCCCATCAGTGTCCATTGAAGAAGAATCATGACGTTGACACTCATTAGGAAAGGCATGC
This sequence comes from uncultured Pseudomonadota bacterium, assembly GCA_937911635.1. Taxonomy (GTDB): domain Bacteria; phylum Myxococcota_A; class UBA796; order UBA796; family UBA796; genus CAJWHX01. Next base: position 3,276 of record CALDQI010000536.1, read on the forward strand.
CGATGGAAGTCCCCATCCAGACAATGAATCCATTCAGCCAGTCGACATGATACAGATCTCCGGTATATGGAGTATTCAAGAAGGTCTCTGTGTTGTTCCAGGTTTCTGTAAAGCCGCCGTCATTCCATTTCCGAATCCACCGCCAGTACCCCCATAAGTGAGGGTATACATCACTGTCGGGATGGCCAACGGTGCGATCTGTTGGGTCCATGAGGGTGTTTCGTAGAGCGATAATGCCCATGGTCATATGGATCCACAACAACGTGAAGAAGTGTTTCGTTTGCATATCCTCAACATATCGCATTTGTGATTGTATCAGCAAAAGGTAGCCGAGGTGGTTCTACGCAGAAGAAAGCAAAAAGGGTGCTCAATGAGCACCCCTTGCATAGATCAATAGAAGATCAATATCAATCCGATTATTGACCCAATACGTATTTTACGTTGCCCATGTTGTCGATGTAAGCAATGTGAATGAAGTTGGTTGGATCGATATCCACATCCAATTGCTCTCCACCAGTTCCGACAAAATAGGTCTGCCATGAGCCATTTTCTTTCAATGCAACGTTGACAGAGTTGCTGTTTGAATCGTGGAATACGATGTATGGGGCATCCTTGTTGTTGAATGCAAGACGAACGCGGTCTTTTGGAATCAAATCACGATTCCCCAACTCTTCCCAGTTATCAGCTGGAAGTGGGGGAGTACCAACGTTGACACTGGTAACGGTCTCGATGTTCCAACCATTGCAGCTTCCAGTGTTGCAGCCGTATTTTATTTGTTGGTTGTCGTTGTCGAAATAGGCAACACAAAGATTTCCGTTGTTCATCAACGCAGCGGAGTTGTAGATCCCTTGATTCAAAGAAACAGTGCTGTTGTAGCAATAAGAGCCACTTCCGGTTGCTGTGCCAAAGATATCGGTCAAACTCAAAGAAGAGTATTGATTGATGGTTCCAGGGTCGGTCGTCAACAATGTGTAGGTTCCACCTAAGAGCCCACTAATGTAGGAGTTGATGTAACTTGTTGCGGGACTGGCAATCCAGCCGGGAAGATTGTTTACCACTTCTTGCAGCTCATTGTGGTTGTAGAATATTGCGTGTGCATCATCGCTGGAGTCAATGACAACTGTATTGAACAATCCAGAGTATCCACCGATGGGTTCCGGAAAGTATGGTGCAACAAGTCCTGTAGGGTCTAAGTTTGCTACATCAACTTCTGGGAGTCCGATATCCAATTGGATGTTGATTCCATTCAAACCAGTCAACCCAGACACAAGCTGGTTTTGCATGTCATAGATGTATGGAACTCCGGATTCACCATTGTAGTATACGAATGTAGGCATGTTTCCGGAATCAATGTCCATTGCGACGTCACGACCAACGTTGTATCGTTCGTTTGTGCTTGGTCCGTCAATCTCAAGTGGGTCAGACCAGTTTCCTTGAGCATCTCGGAAAATGTATTGAAGGGCGGTAAAACTAGACCCTTCTTCGGTAAATGCTACTTGAACTCGGTTTTGAGCATCGACCTTTGCGTCCATCCCAGCGACACCCAAACGACGAGCATCACCTTGTGATATGCGTTCACCACAGTCGGTACAGTCCGTTCCGAGTGCACAAACAGAGAAGTCAGAACCAGGTCCACCATCATCACAATATCCATCGCCAACCCAGGCATTCTCATACCCACAGGAATCTGTACATGCGACGACAGAGTCGTTGGTTGGAGTGGCTGCCGATTCATATCCAGCCCAGTTGCCATTGGTCATTCGATAGTTGTACCAGATTTCATCGTCGTACTCATATACAACGTGTGCTTGACGGTATCCATCGACAGAGATGGCAACACGGTCACATTCACCGCCACACAGTTCATCGACGTATTCTTCAGTGACTGCATAAAAACCAGGGTCACTGACGCCATCACAGTCTGTATCGAGTCCGTCTGTGAGATCCTCTTCCATGCCCGGATTGACATTTGGATTGTTGTCATTGCAGTCGTTCCCACCAGCTGCCAAATCAACGTATCCATCTTGGTCCAAATCTGGTCCATCGATGCCGTCACAGTTCTGGTCGAACCCATCTACATTTCGATCTTCGGCACCCGGATTGATTTGTGAGTTGTTGTCATCGCAGTCACCTTGATTTTCTGAAAAGCCATCGTTATCATCGTCACTGTCAAGTGGATCTACTTCTGATGATGGTTCTCCAGATGGTTCTGAAGAGGCTTCAGAGGATGGTTCAGCTGTAATTTGACTACCATCTTTTTCAAAGTTGTTGGAACAGGCAAGCAATGTCAATGCGACGATTGAGAGGCTGAAAGGTTTCATTATAGACTCCATAAACGGTGTGTCAGAAGGTGAAGTAAAAGTAAAAGAAGGGGAGCGATTATCGACCCATTGCATACCAGACGTTTCCATCTGTACTGTTGTAGAATGCTAGGTGAGTTTTATCGTTTGTATCGATAGACATTTGTACGTTTGCACCGACATCCTTACCTGGTACCGCCGCCGCAGTAACAATATCCCACTCAGTACCTTGTAGAGAAGCCACTCGCAGGGTGCCAGTTGGATTGTGATGGTATGCAACATGTGGAATGTTACCCGATGTGAACTCGAGCGCCAGCGATGTTGATGCACCGATATTGCTGTCTATGGTTTGGATATCCCAATCTGTGCAGCCTGACACACTGACTTGACAGGCATACTTCAGTCCGAAGTCGTCCATGTCATGGTATGCCATACACAGCTTGTTGTCGGATCGGACCGCAAGTGCGTGTGCCAATCCACCGGGTTCTACAACGGTCTCGCTTTCACAGTAATAGTTGACGTCTGTTAACGCCGATACTTGTGTTGCTGGATTGGTTCCCGTTGCATATGGCGCACTTTCATCTAAGAAGACTACATAGGACATGTCGGAGGCCCCAATCGTCAAGTTGGTGTGTAACCCCATTAGAGCGCCACCACTTTGATCCAAATCTTGAAATAGATAGTCCACTTCTTCGCGATAATCTAAACTGATGCTGCTTTGACCAGCCGCTGGAATACTGGCAATCTTTGAAAGGATGGGACGATTGCTATTTGCATCGTAGTGAGCGAAGACGGGAAGGTCATCCGAACCAGTGGCAATATTGATGTAATGACTTGCGAGGGATTTTCCAGTTGTGTTCAGTCCTTCAATCTCATAACTGCCGATCCATTCAGGTACGGTTGCTCGCACATTTTTGAGGTATGCATAGTTTGTAGATAGATTGCCACTCTCATCCATCTCACTGTACGCAATGTGAAAGCGATAACTACCGTCAATGGCGCCATCAAGTTGTTGTCCCTCTCCTCCCATTGCAATGTTTCCATTGGAAGGCAACTCAGTTGAAATCGATGGTCTCCAAGCGTCTGCCGATGGAGATTTGCTGGTGTACCATAGATCTCCAGCATCTTCAAATACAACGTGAATGCGATTGTCTCTATCGACACCAAGCGCAAGGCTTCCATTGCTCTCAGATGCATTCTCGTCTAAGACGTACGCGATAAACAGAGGATCGTCTTGGCCATCGCAATCTGTATCGATACCGTCTGTGGGATCATCTTCTACACTTGGATTGATATCTGGATTGTCATCATCGCAATCATCACCACCCCAACTGTCTGAAATATGTCCATCAGCGTCAGCATCAAAGTCGTTTAGACCATCACAATTTGAATCGATGTCATCATAATAGATTTCTTCTTCACCGGGATTGATATCGGGATTGTCATCGTCACAGTCACCCTGATCCTCAGTGTAACCGTCCTCATCCCAATCGTGATTCGCTGTACTGAGGCTGTTTCCGTTTTCATCAACGGTTTCACCATATTCATTGGTTTCGTTGATCTCAGAACCATCTTTGTCAAACCCTTGTTGACACGCAAGTAAAGAAATGAGAGAGAAGATACCGGTCATGATTGCACTCCATTGGGTCGCATGAGCATTGTCGATTGTCTTGCAAATTTGATTCCAAATTTCCTGACAGTCAAGTGATACTATACCTTGCGATTACCTTACTGGAATTATTTAAAAAATCCCAGTTTTTGCGGATACCTGTTGCGAACTTGTAACCTGAAGAGGAGGTTTTACGGTATCGCGATCAAATCGGATCGTATTCATTCATCCAATCAACGAATACTTTGAGTCCGTGATCCAGTGGAGTGTCTGGGGCATATCCAAGCAGATCTTTCGCCTTAGAGACCTCGGCAAATGTCATTGGGACATCACCAGGTTGGTCGGGAAGTCGTTTGATAATGGGTGCTTTTCCAACAGCTGTGGAAATCTTTTGAATGAGTTTATCTAGACGAATCGGGGAGCAATTGCCGAGGTTGATGATCTCGAATCCTATTGGATTGTCGATGGCTGCGACAACTCCGCATACGATATCATCGACAAAAGTGTAATCACGGATTGA
>CALDQI010000537.1:0-6814 GCA_937911635.1 uncultured Pseudomonadota bacterium
AGACATGCTCGACCGGTTGATACATGACCAGAATTGGCGTGTGATCGACCTGCTCCTCGACAATCCACGCATTACGGAGCGAGATGTTGTAAAGATTGCCGCTCGCAGACCGACTCAACCGGTGATCATCGAACTGGTGGCCAAGCATCCGAAGTGGTCGGGGCGATACAAAGTTCGTAAAGCCATCGTCTGCAATCCCAAGAGCCCGTATCCGTTGGCGCGATCTCTACTCGATACGTTGTTGCAGCAGGATATTCGAGATGTGATTGGACTTGGAGTCCTCGACGGTCAGCTGCTTGACGAGGCGCGGTTGCTTCTACGTCGTAGAGCAGGGGAACAACAAGACGATACCCAAGAGGCGATGGACGAGATGGAAGCCCTCATTGCCCAGTTTGACTCAGACTTACAAGCTGAAGCCGATTGGGTCTCAGAAAACGAGCGGAACGAACAAGAAGAAGTGGATGACTGGATGAACAGTGTGACTCAAGGTCTTATTGATGGGACGTTACCCTTGGTACCCGTTGGAGAAGATGAAGAGTAAGAAGACTGGGAAGGCTAAAAGAGTACTCTAGACTCTCGAAAGGACTTAGACTTCTTGGGCGTCCGTAATCTTTTCCTTGTTGGATTCTTTGACAGTATCTTCATTTTTGGAAAGAAGTTCGGCATCCTTTTCGTTCATACCCTCTTTGAAGGCTTTGACACCACGACCCATTTGTCCAAGTACTGTAGGTAACTTTCCAGCACCAAAGAAGATCATGACCACCACCAAAACGATGATGTATTCCCATGGACCACCCAAGCTAAAAACTGCGAACATTGCTCACCTCGAACCAAAATCTGTCAACCACTCTCGAATTATATCCTATTTGTTCGATTTTGCCCAGTATACGCTCCAATAGTGCCTATCATAAATCATCGTCCGAAATCGAATTTTCGTTTCGTATACGGAATCATTATTAGAGTACAGGAGTTAACAATGCTGAATATGATAGCCATCAAAGGAGATGAAACCCATCCATATTGTCCAAAGTGTGGCACAAATTTAGAAGGATTTGCCCTTGATTTAGATGAATCAAAGCTGTGTCCTCACATTCAATTTATTTATTCAGATTTTGCAGGTGAAGTGGTCTATTGTCATGATGGTTTAGATGCTCGAATTGTGAAGTCTGGCGGATATGGTTTCTTAAATACAGTCGGATGGGACAGTTGGCTGATCGAACAAGAATTGAAGACCTTGCAGGCGCAAGATGGCGTTTTACAGCTCAACGATGTACATCCAGTTGAAAGCATCATGAAGCGATTTGGACAATCGAATTGGTTTGCCATTTCTGTCCAATCTCAAGGATTTGCCTGTGGACCTGTCTTTGAAACTGTATATGTGGTGTACAATCTAAATGAGTAAATGTTCGTGGAAGTCTTAGTTTGTGGGAAAGGGCAACGTCCAAATGCCCAACTCAGTAACCCAGCCATGAATGAGGCTGGCAGGTGTCACATCAAAAGACGGATTCCAGACGGGTACATTGTGAGGTGCGATTGGGTGTCCGTGCACAGAACGAATTTCATCGGGAGGCCGTTCTTCGATTGGGATCTGTTCTCCTGTAGAACAGTGCCGATCCAATGTGGTGGTTGGCATCGCGATGTAAAAGGGAACATTGTGTGTCTTACATAAGAGTGCGAGTTGATAGGTTCCAATTTTATTGGCTGTATCACCATTGTTCGCCACTCGGTCACATCCAGCAACAGCCGATTGAACTTTACCAGACTGTAATAGAGCGCCAGCCATCCCATCTGTGATCAACGTGCAGGGTATTCCTTCCTCCATGCATTCGTAAGCCGTCAAACGTGCTCCTTGCAGATAGGGACGAGTTTCCAATATGTACACGTGAATGTTTTGACCGGCGGCGTGGGAGCTCCGGATCATTCCGAGAGCAGTCCCATGTCCAGAGGTTGCCAGAGCGCCTGTATTGCAAATGGTTAGTACACCTCCCTGAAGTAAGGAGGCTCCATGACTCCCAATGGAATGGTTGATTGCCAGGTCTTCTTCATGGATACGAATGGCTTCTGCCAATACTTTTGAATCCGGTATGTTCAATAGGCGATCCATCGCCCACTGTAAGTTGACTGCAGTGGGACGAGAATTTACCAATGTTTGAACAGCGCTTAATCTATCGACTCCATTGGCAATTGCCATCGCCAGCCCATATGCTCCCGCGATTGCAATTGCCGGTGCACCACGAACAATCATATCCGAAATTGCTTGTGCTACTTCGTTATGAGTGTGCAGCTCAAGCCAAACGGTCTGATGTGGTAAACGACGTTGGTCGAGAAGTCGTAAATGTGTACCGGTCCATTCGATGCTGTGCATTCGAACCCTCCCAAAATATTTGTCTTTGTTACTCTATTGTTAACCCAATTGGAATTGTATGAATACCCAACCTGTTGTTGATCTCAATCAAATGTACGCACAACTAAACACGCAGTTCTTTGATGGAAAGCTCCCAAAGATACCCTGTGTGTGGAATGGGAGATTGACTAGGAGTTTGGGTCGAACGAAGTACAAACGAAAGAATAAATCTTCAAAATGGAAGGTATTCCTAATTGATATTCAGCGAGGGATTACCGATCAGCACTTGCATAAAACGATGGTGCATGAGATGTGCCACGTTTGGGCGATTCATTACTTTCAAGAGACAGGTCACGGCGATGTCTTTTGGAGAAAGATGACTGCCTGTGGCTATCCGGATGGTCATACCTTTGGAGAGGGCGTCGAAATAGACAAATGGCAACGGATTGACCGAACAGAATGGCGGCTTCAACAGAAGGTGTCTTTTGATTCGGAGGGAACACAATGGATGGGGCGAGTCATTCGAATCAACAAACGTACAATTACGGTGAAGACCAGTCAACCCAAGGTTGAACGGTGGAGAGTACCTCCACAGATGCTACGCCCCAACTGGTAACGTTACTTATCTTCCGCAGAGTCATCATCTTGATCTGGTGTGCAGCTTCCATGATACAGTTCAAACTCTCTCTTGGTACTCTGTTCTTCGCAAACCATGCAAAAGGTTGCACAATCATGAGTGTCTCTCTCGAAAACATCCAATATGATCTCGCAGTCAGTGCAGTAGCAAGCCCATGGAACATTCTTTCGGAACTCCCTGTCGACCTCATATCCACCTTCCACCCAAGTGACGTGCTGTCGAAATTCTCCATCAACGTCATAGCCGTCAATTATTGCCATCTATACGCCATCACAGAGTGTATATCAAATCAGAAAGTGTTGACCTAATAGTCCTCATCCCCTTGAGAACCATCATCTGCTAAATCCTCAACTGGGTTCACGTGAACCACCTCATCATCTACAAATAGCAAGTCAACATCGACCAATGCATCGAGTTCACCAACTTCTGCAAACAGTGCTTCGCGAGTATAGGCATCGATGCCGTTGCGATAATTCAACGTTTCTTTCAAAGCAGTCGCTAAATCCTCACGAAAGCCTACCAACTCGGAGTCGTGACTTTCTGCGTGGTTGTCGACATCTTCCATGTATTGAATCAAACCTTCTAGTGCCTCTTTGATCTCACCACCAGAGAGCATCGCCAAGTCTACAAGATCATCTTGTTTCTGTTGAGGAATCTCTGCCGGGTCCCATTCTTCAATCTCTTTCCAACGAAGTTCCCACGTTTCCAGTGCCTGTTTGGCATTGATTTTGAGCTGTTTTCGAGACATGGGCAACTCCTATTGCTGTGGTTCATCAATTAGTTTACCTTGAAACCGATAAAATTGATCTGGAATTTGAACAAAAATCTGAACTCTTTTGGTTACTCTGTGACGAAGATACACCCAGATGATACGCAGGACGTAAATTTATGCGTGTCCGCGGTGATTTATCACAATTTATTGGGCATGCCACTGTATATCTTGAGCCCTTTGTTCTGCAACGCGAGCCTTTTCAGGCGACCGATATCTTGTCTAAGCTGCGGAGCGATACAAGACAATGTCTCCAAGTCTTCCATGGCTTCAAGTATGGTCTCTGCCATTCCTTGAATTCGAGGCCAAACGATCATTTTACACATGTGATATGTCAGGAGAGAGCCGTCTGGAAGTTGCCAAGCATCTGCCGCAGCAAGTAAGTAAGATACTTGTTTGGCGAGTAAGTCATCGACTGTAATTCCGCGCCCATGTAAGACGTCTAAGATCTGAAACAGTTCTTCTCGACAACGAGGGAACTGTTTCCAAGTGGCTTTTGGACGGAAGGTTCGATGTCCCTCAATCAGTGGAGTCCAATCTTCGATGGCTTGAATCCGATATTGGACTCGATCTGTAGAGAAGTCAGGGACTTCAAGCACCAATGCACGTTGAAGCAGCGCTGGTGGAGTCTTATCGAGTTCGGTTTTGTTGATGTGTCCCAAAAGAATCGTATTATCAGATGCTTTTAAACGCCACGCGTCATCTACGGCTAGACCGCCGACGACAGAAGGATCGAAGAAATCTTCCAATTCATCACGTCGTGTTTGCTCTGTTGCGTTTAGACCTTCTTTGCTTTGAAGGGTTTGGTACTCATCATGGTAGCGATCATTGTCTTCTTCTTTGTACAACTGAACCCCATCGCCAAAATACATCTCTTGGATCAGGAGGGATAGACTGTCTCGTTTGGCATGTGGATAGAGGTTGTCCATCCAGACAAAGTGTGGATTCCACAGCCCTACCTCTCCATATCTTTTTCGATATCCACCTTTACGCACAGCCAATCCGAAGTCGCTGTGTAAGAAGATGTCGCCGGATGAAGAAGGCTTCCCAAATAACTGGGCTCTATTTCTGGGCAATCGGATCTGATTATGAGTAGCCCCTTCAAAAACGACCGACAACAACTCGACCAGTATCTTTGACGGTGCGTTTTCTCCGACTAGAACGACCATCATTCCCATCTGCGGTGCAATCTGAACCGCCAACAAAAGCTGGTCCAACCACGTGTCAGAGCATTGAATCCCGTGTAGACGCATCGCACGACGGTACTCCATGTGTGTTGCAGTGGTTTGGAGGGGGCTTCCCAATGCCTTCTCAGAGAGGTTGTGTTTTTGAATGAGATTGCGTCGCCACCGGAGAAGCAACTGGTCACAGACACTGGCGGCTGTTTGTGTGTCCAAGAAGGCTTGACCTGCCATTGATCTGATGGCTGCCAACTCTTCGCCCTCTTCAATAATGCTGCATAACTGATCGATACCGTCGGTGTGCCGGTGCCATGTCGCCCATGTTTTGGCAACCCGAGTGCTTTGTCTGACGGGTTCGCCTCCAGATAGCATCATCAGAAATATGTCTGTACTTCGCTCTTTTAGCAATAAGTGATCAGATTGCGTCCATGCAGCAAGGGTTGATAACGCATTGGGCACCTCTTCTTTCGGGAGGGGTAAGTGAAAGGAGCGCGCCAACTCAACCACGGTGTGTGGTAACGCGGTCCGAGTATCCCTTGTGACCATCGGGACGCGTCGTTCTGTGTTGGTCGCCGGAAGGGTTACGGCTGGTTTGGTGGCTGCAGGAACCAGACTTCCAGAACTGGGCTTGGTTCCGTTTCTAAGTACATCAGCCCACATCTCCACTAGAGATTTGTGCTCATCCTGCGTGATTGATACTGCTACAAATGTTTCTTCGGTGGCATCAATAAAGACGGAAAAATACTGTTCGACTTCGCCCCACTCTTTACTGCTTGGAAAAGCCTGTTGGAGACGATTTTGAAAATGTGCACCGGCCTGATTGACGCACCACTGAAGGATCTTCTTTGAGACCAGTTTTTGATTGGCTTGCATTCGCCCAGGTACGCCCCATGGAGTGGATTCACTTGGCGATAGATGCAGCAACTGCTCAAGCATTCTTTTTGAGGCTCTTTTACTCTGAGGGGTTGCCATCAGACGACTTTCCATCAGTAGACGCTCTTTGATCTCTCGGTGCAATCTCTCGGTGTATGCATCTTCTGTTAGCGTTGTATTGAGCTCCCACTGTCCTTGTTGTACTTGAATTAAGATTCGGTCGCCAACCCGAACATTCGCGTGGAGTCTCATATTACTGGCGGACTCCATTTGTGGGTGGTCATCTTGCATTTGACGCAGTATTGGTGGGAATATTTCAATGAATGCAACCCCATTGACAAATTCGGCTACTTGAGCAGGATACGTCTTGGTAACGTGCATCTTGTGCTGGATGAGTGCTGACAGACTCGTCTTGGTGATCTCAGCATTGGATGCTTGCACCAAAATGAATGGCGATTCGGGTTTGGTCATTGGTTCAATTATACCAAAGTTCTATATTTGTGCCAACAGCCAACGGTGATCTCATGCCGAGAATTAAGGGTGAAATCAGCTATTTTCATCTATAGACTCGTTTGATTCACCGTCTTTAGTCAGTTGTGATGCTGGCATCCACAAGAGTAGAGCCATACCGGGAAGAGCCAGTACAGTACAGCAGAGGAAAAAACCCGTGTATCCGATGTATTCTACGATCCACCCCGATGTGGAACTGGCTATCGTACGGGGCAGTCCACTAATGCTTGTCAGTAGTGCAAACTGCGCGGCGCTAAATCGTTTGTTGGTGTGGCTAGCGATGAATGCTACAAATGCTGCCGTTCCCAATCCCACTCCGAGATACTCTGCAGATACCACTCCAAACAACAAAAGAAGATTGGGGGTCAAACCTTCTTGCAATACGATGGCTTCACCGCTCAAATTAGGGTATTGTGTTCGAAATGGTAAGACTGTTGAGTCCCACGCTAAATAGGCAAACCCCAGGATTGTCAGCAGCTGAAACCAACCGAAGGTCCACA
>CALDQI010000538.1:0-12710 GCA_937911635.1 uncultured Pseudomonadota bacterium
AACATATTCGTCGTGAGTTAGAACAGATCCGTTTGATTGCCGATGAAGTCCTCCCTGCCGAAGCTGAAAAAACAGCCAAAGAAAATGCCGCCCGCGGTCAAGCTGCGTTCGTAGAACAAAGTGGTAAGGCGAAAGCAGAAGTCCTCCAAATGATGACCGATGCCTGGCTCAGTGCCGGTTCAGATGCCAAGGATATCTTCTTGATTCAACAACTCGAAGAAGTTCTAGAGACAGTGGTCGATCGTGTCAAAGGTTCATCCGTATCAGAAGTGGTCCTTTTAGACAGTGGCGATGGTTCAGCCCTTCCAACATATATTTCAAGTTACCCTGCGGCGATTCGTCAGGTCTTAGAGGAACTTCGTGCCTCTACAGGCGTTGACGTCACTGGTATCTTGTCGGGGAACAAATCCTTACCAACGCAAGCGGAGAAGTAAGACATGGAATTAATTATTAGTGGAATCATCCTTATAATTGTAGCGATTACTGCAGTAACCTACATTTTAAAGAATCTGATTTATGTTTGTGGACCAAACGAGGTCCTCATCTTCTCCGGTAGTACTGTCAACACATCTACGGGGTCTCGTGGTTATCGTGTGATTCGTGGTGGGCAAAGCATGCGAATCCCGTTGCTTGAAACGGTGGATAGTCTTAACCTCACCAACATGATCATTGACGTTGCCGTCAGCAATGCCTATGCTCGCGGTGGTATACCCCTCTCCGTAAGCGGTGTAGCCAACATCAAGATCGCATCTCAATCTCCTCACTTGGATCATGCTATTCAAAGGTTCACCGGAAAGTCTCGCAAAGAGATCATTCGAATTGCGAAAGAAACCCTAGAAGGGAACCTTCGTGGTGTATTGAGTCAATTGACTCCGGAAGAGGTGAATGAAGACAAAACGCGTTTTGCTGAGATCCTATTGGAAGAAGCCGATCACGATTTGGCAAGACTCGGATTGGCTTTGGATACCTTGAAAGTGCAGAATGTAACAGATGAAAGAGGCTTCCTCGATTCGATCGGTCGTATTCGATCAGCAGAAGTCATCAAAATCGCCACCATATCTGAAGCAGAAGCTCACGCCAAAGCGACCATCAAAGATGCTATTAACTTGCAACGAGCACGACTGGCTGAAATCCATAACCGTCAAAAGGAACTGGAGGCCGAATCGCTACGTAAAATTCGGGATGCTCAAACTAAAGCGGCTGCATTGGTTGCTGAAGAGAAAGGTCGTATTCAAGCACAAGTTGCCCGAGCAACAGCAGATATCAAGGTACAAAAGGCTCGTGTTGAACAAATCAGACAGGAACTAGAAGCAAACTTGATTGAGCCATCGAAAGCCGAGATGCAAGCGTCTATTGCAACTGCTAAGGGGGATTCTGCAAAAATCATTGAAGATGGTAAAGCAACCGTTGCTGTTCTCTCTGAAATGATAGCTACTTGGCAAGCCGGTGGTGAGAACGCTCGAGACATCTTCTTGATGCAAAAACTTCAATCGGTCATGTCCGCAATGGTTTCCTCTATTGAGAGCATCGAAGTTGATAAGGTAACTATTCTGCCTTCCGGTAATGGTGGTGACTCCACTGGTGCAAACCTCGCGCGTTTGAATGAGGAAGTTCGAGCCTCTGTTGGAGTCGATATCCCAGCCCTAATCGAAGCGTGGAAACAAGGACAACAGCGAAAATAACCTGACAGCTGTGGTCAAAACATCAAGGTGGGTCATGCCCACCTTGTTTGTTTTTTTCACACTCCTTAATTCAAGAAACCATTTGCACTTCTATAACCCCACCGTAGCACCAACTGGGAGTACCATTGGCTCAGAGCCAAACGCTTCGACATCTCGTATAAAACCTTCTAAATCAACCATCGGCAACGTATATTGTTGCTCTGCCTCCATCGGTATCCAAAAGCAATCCCAGTGACAGGCCATTACAATTTTGGGTTTGACGATGGATATAGCCTCTTCTATGTAGTTTGGTCTTGAGTTTCGACCTATCGCACATAGGCAGAGAACATCTACTTCAAGTCCGTTCCATTCTTTTGCAAAGAACTCCGCAGAATCAACGTGCATAAATTTGAGCCCATCGAGTTCAATGTACCAATTGAGTACGTGACCATGACGAAATCTCCAGTAATTTGTCGGCCATTTAAAGGTGTCTGGAATTCTGCCCGGTAAGGGTACGCGATTGAAATATACCTTCCCGTGTGCCGCAGGGATTCCCCGAACCAAGTTTCCTTCTCCACAGGCGATGTCGTCTCTGCCATGTGTAGCCAACATCTGACTTTCCGGCACACCAGCCGCACGTCCAACACGAATCACATCTTCAGAGCCAATCAATCTCGCTCCCGTCTGGTGGCACACACATGGCGCATCCAAAATGTGATCATGATGGGCGTGACCAACCAAAACATCATCCGCATTGGGAATCCACTTCTTCACCAAATATTCATCGGATTGCAGTTTTGTAAAGGCATGCTGATTGAGACTTGGACGAGTAACATATGGATCAACAACCAGCGTACGATTTGATCCGGAAAAAACAAACCCTGCGGTCCCCAAGTAGGTTAAGGATATGGACGACTGTAAAGATTCTGGCCGTCGTTCCAATCCCTTATGGAAGGGCTGAATTGGACTGAATGGAAACGCAGATAAAATATTCGTCAACATAAGATTCTCACAGTGTGGGTCATACACAGTGTATTTTGGGAGGTCACATTACACAACTTCATGGAAAAACAGAGGGCCTCAAAAAGAGTGACCACAACTCTTTACAGCAATTGTACAACCGTAGAGCCACGAGAAACCGATTTATTGATGCACATTTGGGTCGTCAGCTGACACTCATTTCCCGCTCTATCAATCGTCAAGTTGGTATCCTCATCGATAGAAATGGAAACATCACGCATGTTATTGTGGGAGATGCCCATCAGATATTCATTCCGGATCTATCTAGGCACAGAGCCGGTGCAAATCGATTTCGTGGCTTGAGACTCATCCACACCCACTTACGGAAAGAATCGCTGAATCAAGATGATTTGACAGACCTCAGTCTACTCCGATTGGATACGATTGTTGTCGTTCATGCTGATATGAACGGTGAACCGTTAAACACTGAATATGCTTATCTAGATCCAGAAGCCAAAGAAGGGAAGAAGCCGTGGAAAATCGAGAAAAGAAAATCCATATTCGATTGGACGGATGACTTCCTCGTATTCATTAATGACATCGAATCACAGTTCTCAAAACAAGACCGCATCTCCAAAATCAGCGGGAAAGATGGGGTCATCTTGGTCGGAGTGGGAACCAAAGGAAAAGTGGAAGCACTGTCTAGCATTGAAGAACTGGCGCGTTTGGCTGACACAGCAGGTTTACAAGTCCTCGGTAGACAATTGCAAATCCGTCGCAAAATTGACAGTAAATTGGTGGTTGGAAAGGGAAAACTACAAGATATCCTCATCGATGCAATGCAAAAGGATGCTGATGCACTGGTATTTGATCAAGAACTAACCCCCTCCCAATTACGGAATATTGCTACAGCAACCAACATCAAAGTAATTGACCGATCACAGCTGATTCTCGACATCTTTGCAAAGAGAGCCAAAACGCGTGAAGGCAAACTGCAAGTCGAAATCGCACAACTCAGGTATCGAAAGCCCAGATTAAAGATCATGCCCACCGCAATGAGTCGTCTAACCGGTGGCATTGGTGGTCGAGGTCCAGGTGAAACCAAACTGGAGATCAATAAACGTAGAGCCGATGAGAGACTCACACGGCTTGAACGAGACCTGAAAAAACAAGGAAAGGTACGACAAGAGCAACGAAAACGACGACAACGAAACAATGTCCCTCAGGTCTCCTTAGTTGGCTACACCAATGCAGGTAAATCGACGCTTCTCAACACCATTACGCAATCAAAAGTGCTTGCTGAGGATCAATTGTTTGCCACGTTGGATCCCACATCTAGACGGTTTCGATTTCCATTGGACAGGGAAATCATCTTAACGGATACGGTCGGTTTTATTCGGAATCTACCCAAAGAACTTATGCAGGCTTTTGAGTCTACATTTGAGGAAACCACTTTGGCTGACCTTATTGTACACGTCGTCGATGCTGGTGACCCTGAAATGGATATCCACATCAAGGCTGTTGATACGACGTTGAAAGCCTTGAATGCCGATCAAATCCCTAGAATGTTGGTATTCAACAAAAGCGACACCATTGATTCGGAAGCAAGAACAGAATGTGCTCTCAAGTATGGAGCGCTACTGTGTTCGGCCATCACCAAAGACAATCTGAGTTCCGTCATCGATGAGATCTATCGTCGATTGTTCCAAATTCGTTCCGAGTCCAACTCATGATCTTCTGGATTCTATTGTCTTGCACAGTAAACCGAATGGACACCGGTTTTTGGAGCATAGAGTATCAAGCCCCAACCATTGAGGTGTTTGAAGTTGACTGTGATGACAAAGAGTGGACGATAGAGGTCTGGACAGAGCATTGGACCGGCAATGGTCTACTGTGGATGGCAAATGACAACCGGTATGAACGCCACACGCTCTACTCTGTATCCGCCGATGCGGAAGGAGAAGGTGACCGTTTGCGCGTTCAACTACCCGTCGTAGCCGACTGGAGAGATGCTCAATCCGGTAGAAGCAGTGGATTTAACTGTATGGAACTGGAGCAAATGGGTTTCTTTATAGGGATTCGACATCCTCAAACCTTAGACATCACCGATTGTGCTGAATATGTTGATGGCGATACTTTTACAAACGAACCGACGCTTGCGATATGGGGTCACGTTCCTTTACCCGACTGCCCTGTATCGGTGGAGAGTTCCTCTGACTAGACGTATCAGACACGACACGTTGGCTCGCTATTTCTCTCGCGAGTGTCCAAGCTGCAATCAATGACGACGGATTCGCACAGCCTTTCCCAACAATGGCATCTGCTGTTCCATGGTCGACACTTGTTCGGACAATCGGAAGTCCCAATGTCCAATTGACCGACTGACCGAAATCAACGAGTTTCAAGGGCGTCAATCCTTGATCATGATACATCGCAACCACAACATCAACCTTCCCATCTCTTGCCATCAAGAAGGCCGTCTCGGAAGATACAACATCTGTCACTGAAACTCCACTCCTTCGGAGTATCTCACAAGCTGGTTGAACAATCGAAACATCTTCACCGCCGAGCTTTCCAGATTCCCCTGCATGTGGATTGAGACCACAAATCGCAAATCGTACCGATTCTCCACGATCTCTCCAAGCTTGGTGAGCGGTTTGTACTGTATGGACAATCCCTTCTATTGTTAAGGAACTCGCAACCGTATTCAGGGGAATGTGTGTCGTCACCAAGACAACTTGATATCGCCCCCCACTAAAAGCCATCACCGGATTGGAAACACCGCATAGATGCCCTAAATACCCAGTGTGTCCAGCAAACTCAAACCCCTGGTCCATCAGCACAGATTTACTGATGGGTCCTGTTACCATCGCGGAGGTTTGATTGGACAGACACATCTCAGTAGCAATCCGAATGGCTTGCACCTCTGCAGGTTCGTCACCATCTTCAAATTCCACCACTTGAACCAACGGAAATTCCCACAGGTGATTCCAGTTCAGCCCCATTTGACGAAGCGCGTTGACCAAAGTCCCCTTCCGACTCAGCAGAATCGTTGAATGCTGAAAAGACTCCAATGCTTTGATACATATCTCTGGGCCGATGCCCATTCCAACAGTCAAAGCGATGGGTTTCATGCACACTCCAGTCTATTCGGTTGCCTTAGTATCCAAATGTATCGTAATTGCGGCGCGAGACTTGGCTGCTTCAAACCAAGAGGCCATTTCCTCTTCAAATCGTGCAGCATAATAGGCATCCATAATTTGCGGACGGATAGACTCAAGCGGTGGTGCCTCTTGTTTTCGCTGGGCTTTGACGTGTAAGAGATACACCCCTGACTCCAGTTCTAAGGGTACACTCACCCCACCAACTGGGAGGCCAAAGGCTATCTCTTCTAGATCTCTCCGTAGCTGACCTTTCGCGAAGGAACCCATCTTCCCACCGGTTGAGGCGAGACCCGATTGGTCATATTGTTTTGCCACGTCTATAAAATCCACACCATTGGCAAGCAGTGCAGTAATCTGCTCTAAGGTAGCATTCCTATCTGATATCGCCTGTTGATTCATGGCGTCAATTTTATCCTGAGCCTCTTCGATGGTTATCCCTAGGGCTTCCGATACTTCCTCAGCAGGACGTGCCGACGGAGGATCCTTTAAGAATATACCATGCAAGTCAATCACATCGGGTTGTTGAATTTTGACTTGTCTGTATTGTTCTTGGATTGCTTGTTCATCAACAACAATGCGAGGTTGCAAAATCAACTGATTGAACTTCATTTGACGAAGAGACTCACGAATCTCTCCTATATAAGCGTCCCATTCCAACCCAGAGGACTCCACCTCACTGCGCAACTCACTCCGAGCAATCCCATTGGATTCAGCGATATCACTCATTGCACCTTCAACTTCTTCTTCGGTCACATCCATCCCCAGACCTTGAAGTTCTTGAGAAACCAATGTTCGCTGAATCAGTGTGCTCAGCACTTCCAGTTCAGCCGCTCGGAGATTCTCCGTGCCAATCTGTGCAGTTAAATACTCCGCCCCTACATCATATACTGAAGACAATACAATCAGATCATCATTCACAACAGCGGCAACCCTATCTAAGGTTGCGGCCTCCAAAAGAGCCCCCAATAGAAGCGTGAGTACACTCATTGCCCCATTTCCAAACCGTTGGGCATTGTCAATTTAGAAGGACCCGATGATTTAATCTCGACTCCCTGCAACTTTGCATCATCAATAGAGATATTGACCCCTTGACGCAATCCACCAGTGTAGGTGTCATACATCTCTTTCACACGTTCATTTTTAATCTTACGCAATACAGACCCCTTCATTTGAGTGAACGAACGATCCTTTGCCTCTCGCTTTGCAGGAACATAAATCACATTCCACCCACTGGCCGTTTTAAATGGTTTAGAGAGGGTCTCGACGTTCATTCCAAACGCTTTGTCGACGATCTCTTGATCCAGTCCGGGCTTCCCTGTTTTTGGAACAAATCCGACATCCCCACCGCGACGCTTATAGGGCGACTCGGATTCTTCCTTAGCGATATCCCTAAACTTAGATGTGTCCTTTCGAATTTGACTGTACAACCGCTCTGCTTTTGCCTGCGCATCGGCCTCTGGTCGATCATCCGTTATCTTCACTAAAATAGAATATATCTGAACCTTGGCAGGAACTGTAAATTCAGCAATGTTTTCGTTGTAGTATGCCTGCAACTCCTCATCGGAAAAATCAGAATTTTTAATGGAGTCGTAAATCTCCTTTCGAATTAAAGCGTTGACCATCACCTTTTTCACTTTGGGATCTTTGTCATACCCCTCAGCAAGTGCCTTTTGATACAGCAGTTCCTCAGTCACCAAATCATCCAAGACTTCT
Source organism: uncultured Pseudomonadota bacterium (assembly GCA_937911635.1). GTDB lineage: Bacteria > Myxococcota_A > UBA796 > UBA796 > UBA796 > CAJWHX01. Next base: position 7,499 of record CALDQI010000538.1, read on the forward strand.
TTTCGTTCTTCCAAAGAGAGTTCGCTTCCCTTTCCTGGATTCTTACGGGCAGCCAGCATTGCAAAATCTTCTGAACCGATTGGACTTCCGTTGACCGTGGCGACAGCCTCACCATTGACTTGGACGGCTTTGGTTTCGGTGTTGGATTCCGCTTTATCTGCATCACCGCAGCCAATTAGGGAGGCTGCTAGGACTATAGAGAGTAAGGATGTGTACATTGTGTCTCCTGTTGGACGTCTATTGAATGACTATATTCATAACCCCATTGACATCAATATCAATGAGGTTTTATACGGATGCGCTACACAAAGTGGTGTTTGTGCGATAATTTGTTCCATGCTCTCTTCATTACGCAGTCGAATTATTGTTTTATTTTTGCTATCTTTCCTGGCCTCTGGCGGTGCTTTATTGTACGCTTTGAGTCAATTTGTACAAATTGGTCAAGGCTTATACGCCATCAATGCATGTTACCTTCCGGTATCAGATGAAACGACCAAGTTGGACATCATCGTATTCCAGCTTCAACGGGAGCAAGAGCGCATTGATACAACAAGTCGGGTACCCGACACACAATTCATCAACGCATCATTTTACATCAAAGAATTAAAAGATGGTCTTGAAAGAACAAAACGAATTGTTCAGTTGGCTCGAGAGTCAAACATTGTTGACCCACCGGAAGACCTCGATCAACTTGAGGCTAAGGCCAATCAAACACTAACAATACTCGAAGAATATCGTACAACATGGCAAGAGTGGCAAATCAACCCCACATCTACACAGCAACTAAACAAAGCAAAAAGTCACCTGGTGGTATCCATTCGTCAGCTGGCTTCAATCGTATCCATTCAGATGATTCAAGTCAGTCAGCAAACAGAACTGGCCAGGCAAAATGCACAACGCCTAAGTGGAACACTCACTCTATTTGCCACCCTACTCTGGATTGGACTGCTCTTTGTCGCTCTACGCGTGGTGAAGCCGATCACACAGCTCACAGAACAAGTACAGAGAGTTAAACGGGGAGAGATGGTTCAGATTACCGAACGTGGGATATCATCTGAGATCTCGGAACTGTATGAAAACTTCAATGAAATGGCCAAAACCATTCAAGAGCGGGACCGAACACAGCGTCTAGCCACCATCGGGAAAATGCTAACCCAGATCACCCATGAGATTCGAAATCCTCTCAACGCCATGAGCCTGAATGTAGAAATGCTACTCGAAGAGCCCCTTCCAGAAGACTGTCAGGAAATGCTGGACATTTTGAAAACAGAGATCGATCGACTGGAACGGAGTACAAATCACTACTTGACATTGGCCAAACCCCCTGAACTGGATATTCAGTCCTTTGATCCCATGGAAGTCTTGAATCCTTTAATTCAATATGAGCATTACGACCTACAGTTTCAAATCGAAGGAGTCTCAACAGTCGTCATGATGGATGAAAACATTTTGAGACGATGTTTCCGAAACTTATTTAGAAATGCATCGGAGGCCAATGCTCAAAATATCTGGATTGGCTTTGATGCCAATCGGATCTTTGTTCAAGATGATGGGGACGGATTTATTGATCACGATGTATCCAATGCATTTGAACCCTTTTACACCACAAAATCTGCAGGAACTGGTTTGGGACTGTCCATCTGTAGACAAGAATTGGAACTATGCGGAGCGAGTTTGTCACTCACTGTAGAATATGAGAGAACAACCTTTACAATACAGTTTCCCAACTCAACTGATTAGGCTATCGTGACAATGGATCTTGATGCCGTTACACTCCAGTATCAATTGCAAACCAATGAGTGATGCCCATGCGTATTTTGATAGTCGATGATGAACTATCCAATCGTAGAACGTTGGAAGTTCTATTAAAACGAGAAGGACACACCGTTCGTTCATCCTCCAACGGTGCTGAAGCAATTCATGCGCTTCAGATCTCCCCCTCTGATGTTGTGATTACAGATTTGCGAATGCCAGTGATGGACGGGATGGAACTACTCGGTCACATTACAGAAGCGTTTCCCAAAACACACGTTGTCATGGCAACAGCATTTGGTACCATTGATGTTGCTGTTGAGGCTATGAAGATTGGGGCTTGGGACTTCATTACCAAGCCGATCAAAAAGGCAGCATTGCTTCAGATGCTACACAAAATCACAGAACGGGAGCAACTGACACAGGAGAATCAACATCTTCGAGCAGAGATTGCCAAGATTCGTCCCAATTGGATTGGACAGTCTCTGGTGATGGAGCAGGTGTCTGAAGAAGCCAAAAGCGTTGCGGATACCGAAGCATCGGTATTTCTAGTTGGCGCTAGTGGAACTGGGAAAAGTTTACTTGCTCGATGGATCCACAATGCCTCTCCACGCAATGGTGGGGAGTTCATCGTGGTCAATTGTGGTGCGATACCAGAGACCTTAATGGAGTCAGAACTTTTTGGACATGAAAAGGGAGCCTTCACCGGCGCGGTAAAAGCCAAAAAGGGACGATTTGAACAGGCCAATAACGGAACTTTATTCTTGGATGAAGTGACAGAGATGTCTCAGTTTTTACAAGTCAAACTGCTGCGTGTCCTTCAAGAAGGAGAATTCGAACGGGTCGGCGGTACAAAAACGCTCCGCACCAACATGAGGGTCATCGCAGCAAGCAATCGAAATCTTGAAGAGGCTATTCAGCAGGGCATACTGCGCTCCGATTTGTATTACAGACTCAATGTCGTTCAGCTAACGATGCCCGATCTATGTACGCGCAGTGGTGACATTCCACTTCTTGTAGAATACTTTTTACAATTGAGTGCTGAAAAGAACCACCGTCCTCACAAACCCATCTCCGATGCAGCATTACAATGTCTGCAACAATGGGACTGGCCGGGGAACGTGCGGGAATTGGAAAATACAATCGAGCGGGCTGTCGTTCTATCGAAAAACGACACCATTGATGTTGGTGACTTACCGAAACACCTCCACAATTCAAGTCCCTCCTCGAATACACTACACTTCCCTGTTGGTACCTCATTGGCTGAGATTGAACGCCATGTCATTTTGGCGACCTTAGCGAGCGTCGATGGAAACAAAAACAAAGCCGCATCCATACTTGGTATTACGGTCCGTACATTGTACAGAAAAGAGGCTGAATGGCGAGAAGCAGGATGGATATTATGATGATTCTATTTTCGATGTTAATTGCTGCAGCCGACACATCTCTTGATGCACCAGCAATCGTTACACACACCACCTCCGAAATCAAAGTCGATGGTCTCCTTACAGAAGACGTTTGGGAAAACGCAACACCTATCACAGCATTCAAACGATACATCCCAACAGATGGAGATTCTCCTCCTGGCATCACAGAAATACGATTTGTACAAGATGAACACACTTTGTATATTGGTGTTCGTGTATCCGAAGTTGATTATCCAATACAAGCTCGTATTTCACCTAGAGAGGACGTCAATGATGACGACCAAGTGGGCATCTATTTGGATCCGATTGGAGATGGAAGAACAGGATACATATTTTACCTGAACCCCCTTGGAATACAGCAGGACATCCGCTACTCAAACGGGCAATGGATGGTCAATTGGAATACCATTTTTGATACTCAGGGAACCGTTACGGATACGGGATACACCATTGAAATGGCTCTGCCCTTCAAATCACTTCAATATACGGAAGATGGAAACTGGACCGTCTCAATGACTAGAAAGGTCCCCTCTCTTGGAGCAAAGTACAGTCACCCTCAGCGGGTCAGAAACCATCCACAACTATTTTTACAAGCCGTACCTTTAGACAATATCCAACCGCCCAAACAAGGCGCTGGAATATGGGTCCAACCCACAATTTCCGGTATCAACACAATGGATCGCTTAGGGGATACTCTAGAATGGCAAGAGAGAGACCTCGGGATTCTTGATAGTATTCGCCCCAGTTTGGATCTCCGTTGGGGGATCACATCTGAAACGGCGTTAACCACAACCATCAATCCAGACTTTTCACAAGTCGAAGGCGATGTACGCCAAATCAACTTAAACCAACGGTTTGCCTTCTTTTATCCTGAAAGACGTCCATTCTTCTTGAGCAATATCGACTCTTTTCAGGACACCGCCAACTCTCTCTATACACGTTCTATCGTCAGTCCATTGTATGGTGCAAAGATAGCCGGAAGAGAAGGAAAATGGGACATCGGCGTTCTCTCAACGCTGGATACACAACCCAAATCGTCCGTTCATGAGTTTGGTGCGGTTGGCTTTTCAGAAACCGATTTAGAAGAGAAAACTGCACAATCCACTTATTTACGTCTGAGGCGAGATGCCTTATCCTCAGGATTCATTGGCGCTTTCATTACAGACAAACGCATACTAGACGGTACAACGGTGAATGGGTTCAACGATGTCTTTGGATTCGATTTTCGCAGTAATATTGGAACAGACACCATTGTATTGGGGTTCTCTAGTCTTTCAGTGACCGGATCTCGAAGTGCAGATGCACAGGAACTGGGACATCGGCACAAACTCGTCGTACGAAAGACGCCCGATCTGGGATTTGGTTACTCTATGAATCTAAATGCTTCTACCCCAGAGTATCGCCAAGAGATGGGTTTCCTAAATCAATCTGGTTTGCACAACATTTCAGCCAGCACACAATTCATCAAGCAGCTTGGTGCAGACAGTTTATGGAGACCAACACTCGACGTGAACTATCGAGAAGAATTTGATAACGATGGGTTTCTACGTCTTAGCCACTCTCACAATTTTGGAATTAAGGGACTGCATCGAGTATCCGGAAGTGTCGGCTGGATGTCTGAAGACTATCAAGGAGACACAGTGTCTGGTCCATATGGTACAGGGAGCTGGGAATCTCGTATCAACAGAAGATTGAACACCGGTATACAATACGACTATGCCACTTCTCTAGACTATTCCAGTGGTTTACTGGCACAAAACCAACAAATCGCTGTGGAATGGCTATGGAGACCCCAATCCAACTTAAGATTGGATGTAGATTTGGCTCAACAATGGTATCAACTGACCGATGAAGAACTCAATTCCATTCAAAGGGTTTATAGCCGACTCAACTGGCAGTACTCTCAATATTTGGGGACTCGGATTATCGCCCAAACTGTACATTCCAACCAAGAGGATGACCGAACCTTGGATTCGCTGTTTGGATCGTTCCTACTCAGTTACATCAGAAATCCTGGAAACGAAGTTTACATT
>CALDQI010000539.1:0-1871 GCA_937911635.1 uncultured Pseudomonadota bacterium
CCAACTTCGTTTCCAAGCTGAGAAAGGCCAACAATAGAGTTAGCGACTGAACCACCAGATATAGTTTTTTCAATTTTTAAATTTTTAAGAAGTTTTTTAAATTCATTTTCATCTACAAGTTTCATAGTGCTTTTAGTAAGTCCATTTGCATTTAAGAAGCCATCTTCAATCTTGCATATTACATCTACTATAGCGTTTCCTATTCCTAGAATTTTCATATTAAGCTTTCTTTGCAATAAATTTCTTTTTTCTATTTGGGTAACATTTTTTACAAATTTTGCAAGCCAAACCAAAGCAATCTCTTGCTTTACAAAATTCTCTGCCATACCAGATAATTTGAAGATGAAGTTTATTCCAATTTTTCTTAGGAAAGATTGCTTTTAAATCCTTTTCTGTTTGTACAACATTCTTTCCATTGGACAATCCCCAACGATAAGCCAATCTATGAATGTGTGTATCCACCGCAAATGCAGGTATGTTGTATACCTGAGATAGAATTACCGAAGCGGTTTTGTGTCCAACACCTGGTAACGCTTCGAGTTCTTCAAACGTTTTTGGTACAACAGAGTCGTGTTTTTCCATCAGGAGTTCAGCAGTTCGATGAACATTCTTGGATTTACTTCCAGCCAATCCGACATCTCTGATGATGGTTTTGATTTCTTCTACCGTCAAGGCAGCCATCTTTTCAGGGGTGTCTGCCAAATCAAACAATGCTGGCGTGACCTGATTGACCTTTTTGTCATTGGCTGATGCAGAGAGCATGACAGCTACGAGAAAGGTGAAGGCATTACGATGATCCAGTGGAATCGCAGGATCGGGAAAGTGTTGATTCAAAATGGCTTGTATATTTGTACACTTTTCACTTTTTTTCATGATAACTCATCCAGATCGGGGGATAGTTCGCGCAGAAGTACAATTAATCGCTGATGCTGAGCGCTGTGGTGTTGGGATCCTCTGCAAAGTACTCATGAATGATGAGCGATGCATCTTCGATGGTCTGACTTCTCAGCAACTTGGAACGGAATGTCTTTGCATCTGGAAGGGCATCTACAAAGTATTTTGCAATTTGTTTGAACTTCCCAAGTGCCGAAGTTTCTCTCTGAATCCGTTCGTAATATGTATGTAAGAACAGCAGCATCAGATCGCGCTTTTCTTCAGGCGTTGGTTTGGAAAATATTTCTCCTTTAAGATGGTGTGCAATCTCTAGCATACACCATGGGTTTTTCATAGACCCACGTCCAATCATCACCCCGTCACAACCAGTCTTGTTGAACATCGACATAGCACTTTGAACATCGATGACGTCTCCATTTCCGATCACGGGAACCGTCAGCCGACGTTTAACCTCTGCAATGGTGTCCCATTCTTGTACGCCTTTATATTTGTCTTCACGAGTACGCCAGTGGACTGCGATGGCTTCGGCACCTTCCTCTTGACAAGCATAGGCTAGCTCTGGCGCGTTTTTGTTGGTGTGATCAAATCCAGACCGCATTTTAACCGTCATCGGTATCTCTATGGCTGCTCGTACTGCTTTGACGATATCGATCGCCAATTTTGGTTCTTTCATCAATGCCGAACCACCTGAATGCGCGCAGACCTGTTTAGAAGGGCATCCCATGTTGATGTCTACAATACTCGCACCCAAGTCTTGCAAGACTTTTGCTGATTCTGCCATCTCTGTAGGGTCTTTGCCATAAATCTGAATGGAAATGGGTCGCTCTTCAGGATCAAATTCTGCCAGTTTAAGCACTTTTTTTCCTCTATTTGACAGTGCCGACGACGGAATGAATTCTGTACATGTGAGTCCCGTGCCTCCAATCTGCCGAATGAGTCGTCGAAAGATGATGTTTGTAACACCCTCCATTGGAGCC
>CALDQI010000540.1:0-7998 GCA_937911635.1 uncultured Pseudomonadota bacterium
TAGTTACCTTGATATTATTTGTATATAGTTTTAAAGACAATCTAGTCAAGAATATACACAAATATAGATGTAAACCATATTTCATGCCATTCGTATCTATGTTTACAGACAAGTCTGGTGTTGATAATTTTAATGAATGTGTATTTGGTACAGCCAAGACATATGTTGATGACTATTCTCATAGTATCAACAAAATGATAAATAATCAACAAAATAAGATAAATGATTCTGAATCAATGAGGAGGTCATAATCGCTCCTGAATTAATTAATGGATTGTGAGGTTTTCCTTCGTGGTTCAACGTGAGTTCATTGAATCCTCTACCACTGGGTTCACGACCGATGTATTGATGTACAATCTCTTCTCCATGCTCTTCCAATGCAAGACAGTAGGTAATGGGTTTACTACAAGACTGAACGCAAAAGTCGACCTCATGATCTCCGATGGAATATCGTTGACCATCCACTGTACATACAGATACGGCAAACTGTTCTGGTTCAACACGTCCCAGTTGTGGAATGTAGTCGGCCACATCTCCCTCACGATTGTTCTTGGTTTTCTCATAAATAGTTGAGATGTCTTTGGTGAAACTCTGGAAGTCTGGAATGATCATATTTCCTAGTACTGCGCGTTCCACAATGTCAATACTGGGACGAATGATACGACAAAATGCATTAATATCGACAGAGGATCTAGTTGATATTTTGCTGAGTTCGTCAATAACGGGCTGAATGCGTCGGTCATCTTTTAGAATCCCCATTTGTTCCAGTCGCTCTAGCAAAATATGTGGAGAAACTTGGTTTGAATTGGACACATCAAGTGCCTTAAAAATATTCTTTTCGCGTTCACTGATGTCGGGATTGTTCTTTTTGGGCATGGTATAGCCTACGATAAAAAATCCTACTCAACAGAAGTCGAGTAGGATTAAAGTGTGAAGTTGTATTTATTCAATGTCGCAAACGGTCTTAAGCATCCTAGATGCAATGCGGTAAGGATCAGCGTTTGCATTGGGACGTCGATCTTCTAAGTAGCCGCGTTTGTCAATTTCTACATTCCTAGGAATTCGAATACTGGCAGTTCTATCCGCAGCTCCATATCGAAATTCCTTATATGAGCACGTTTCATGAGCACCTGTCAATCTGGACTCATAATCATCTCCATATACTTCGAGATGTTCATTAATTTTGCTTCCAATCTTTTCACACGCTGAATGAATCGCTTTGATACCATTATTTTCACGCATCATTTTTGTCGAAAAATTGGTATGCATACCTGCACCATTCCAGTCACCTTTTGCTGGTTTTGCATCCAAACTAATAACGATGTCATATTGTTCAGCTGAACGATGGAGTAGCCATCGAGCAAACCAAATGTGATCAGATGCCTTCAATGCACCACCAAATACTTGAACTTCTGCTTGACCAGGCATCACTTCCCAATTGGTTCCAGTGATAGAAAGTCCAGCCTCCAACGCAACCTGTAAAAAGTCTTCGTAGGCTTCTCGACCAGAAATATTTCCAGAACCAACTGCACAGTAATATGGACCTTGAGGTGGGGGCTCTGAGCCATCTGGGAATCCAAAAGGGGTTCCATCAAGTTTCAAGTATGTATATTCTTGTTCAAATCCAAACAAAGGCTCTGTAGTTCCTGCGCCTGCATTCAATACTCTACGAAGTTCCGAGCGATGATTTGAGGGATGAATCGACTCATTACCACTGAATACTTCACAGAGCACGAGGTATCCACCCAATCGATACGGATCTCGGATTGCACTAACGGGTTTCAAGACGATGTCAGAATCTCCACCGTCGGCTTGGTTGGTTGAGGAACCATCTGCCCCCCAGTCAGGAAAGAACGACATTGGTATATCGTCAACATCAATGAATGTTGTCGACAATGGAACGGAAGGATCTGTGATGACTCGAGTTTTAGCCCGTAAGCTAGCGGTTGGTTGCATACCATCAATCCAAATGTATTCTGCAAGCACTGCCATGGTAATGACTCCTGTGTTAAGGTTAGCGATAATAACTACTATTCTTAAGTAGACAGATTTTATAATTTGACCAACCTGATTTTAAACTCTAAAAATATCTAGGGTGTTCCCTGATTTTTTTAAAAATCGTTGGAGATATAGAGGCTCTCCGATATTTTATATTGAACAGGACAGAGTCACACGAATCCTGTAAGAGAGTGTTTTATGCCGTATAAAGTATTGCTGGTCGATGATCACCCATTATTTAGAGTTGGGTTGCGACAAATACTCGAGATGAATTCAGATATTACCGTTATTTCGGATGTGGAATCTCCGGAAAAGGCGATGCAATGTTTCATGGAGGAGACGATTGATCTCATAATCACTGACTTGTCTTTGCAAAATGACAGTGGGATTTCTCTAATTTCAAGTGTTAGGGCACTGGACTCTAAGTGTCCAATTCTGGTTATATCGATGCATGATGAGGCAGTTTGGGCAGAACGATTGATTCAAGAAGGAGCCAATGGGTACCTCATGAAAGATTCTGATATTTCTGTAATTCAAAGCGCTATTGATTCTGTGTTGGCTGGAAATGTATTTTTGTCCTTCGAGGTACAACAGCAAATATTACAAGGCCTATCTCATCACATGAGCAATAATATATCTGTGAGTATTCTATCGAATCGTGAACGTGAGATCTTTCAGTGTATGGGTAGACAGATGAGTACAATTGATATTGCTAAGAGACTATTTATCAGTGTGAAAACTGTTCAAACACATCAATCAAATATCAAACAAAAGCTCCAGACGGGTTCTCTTGAAGATCTCAGAACATTGGCTGTTCAATATGCGATACCATAGAGATGATTACGAGGAAAGGATCTGATGTTTAGAAAGACTTCATCGCTTCGACGGAAAAGATACTTTTCCCCACGTCAAATTCTCTCAAGTGTGTTGTTTCTTCAACTGACTTTCATCATCATTATGGTTTTGACAGTAGAGTGGTCAGAAGAAAAAGTAAGACTCAATCTAGAACGACACGTTCGTTTGGAACGCCTTCAAGGTGATATTCTTCACTTGGATGAAGTGCTCACAATGTCTGCGAGGATGGCGGTGTCCACTGGAGACCTACAGTGGGAGCAACGATATTTAAAGTATGAACCAAAACTCGATAAAGCAATCGCAGAGGCATTGGATTTATTACCGAATCAGAGTCTTGAAGGAATGGAAGAAACCAATATTGCCAATACAAAGTTGGTAGAGATGGAGTTGTCGGCTTTTGAGGCTGTACGTGTAGGGGATCAACACACAGCAAAGCAGTTGTTGTTTTCACCAATTTATGAAGAAGAGAAAACAAACTATGCTGTAGGATTGAGACAGCGTCTTCAGTTACTTGATCAACTCATCGCCGATATAACCCATACTCAGCAAAAACAAGTCGAGCGATTAAAGAGAATAGGCTTAACAGGGGTGGGGCTTATTTTTATCTTATGGCTCATTATTATCAAACACATCAATGAGTGGGAAAAGACTCTCAAATATACGCAAACTGATTTGCAACAATCCAAGAATCTTCTGAAGAACAAAGTTCGTGAAATGGCTCAAGACCTAACCAGAGTTGAATATAAAGAGCGAGAGCGAATTGCCAAACTGTTGCATGACGAGCTGCAACAAATTTTGGTTGCGGCTCGTTTACATATTCAATTGTTGCCAGAGTCTTCGAGCAGGCTTCGTACAGGAGAATTGTTGGATCAAGCTATTCAATCTTCTAGAACGTTGACGTTAACCTTAAATCCACCAGTACTTTTTGAACATGGATTGTCGGGTAGTTTGCAATGGTTATCCAAGTGGATGCTCAACAACTACAATTTAACGGTTGATTTATCTGTAGAAACGATGGAATACTCAATCAATAGAGAGATTCGGATCATCATTTTTGATAGTATTCGAGAGTTTCTGTTTAATGTGGTTAAACATGCTGGTGTTACAGTCGCTTATGTAGAATCTTACGTGCAAGATCAGCAACTGATACTAAATGTAGAGGATAAAGGTTCTGGATTTGATTTGGACCGAACCCTCTCAGGTCAACAATTTGGATTGTTGTATACCATTCAGCGAATCAAATTAATTGGCGGTGAGATTTCCATCCAAACGGCTATTGAAGTTGGTACAAAAATTGTATTGAAATTTCCTTTGCGAGAAGAGCATCATAGATCGACAGACCCAATTAGGATAGCATTGGTTGATGATCATGCCATCGTTCGTCAAGGGATTCGACTGTTTTTAAACCATCAGGATGATATGGTTGTGGTTGGCGAAGCATCTAATTTGTCGGAGATTAATGCGATTATTGCCAAATATGATCCGGAGGTCATCCTAATGGATATCTCATTGGGTAAGAATGCCCCAAACGGGTTTGAAGTGACCAAGCAAATTCGAAAACAAGGCTTTTCGAACGTGGTTATTGGTTTGTCTTCGTACGAAACACCTCGAAATACAGAAGAGATGAAACGCTTAGGCATTACTGAATTTTTGATTAAAGGTGACGATACAGATAAAATTATTGATAGTATTCGACGCTCTGTGTAAATTAAAAGTTGGTCTGTTCTGTGGATGTGCAGTCTTTGATATCGTTCTTCATCATTGAGGGAACGATATATTTATATAAAGGTGAAATGGGTTGATCACTTCGACAGGCTGACAACAGGAACCCGTAAGTGAAACTGTTAATGGGGAACTCATTAGAGTCGTTCTATCTCCATTGTTCAGTGTTTGGAATGAAATTGGTATTGTACCTGTTTTGGACTAAGATTTGGGTATCACCAGACTGGAGTGCGTCATGTTGAATAGTGTTGTTGCATTTATTATTGCCTGCAATTCGTTTGCAGAATCCCCAAAGCAAATCAAGTTGAAGTCGACATTGACTCCTTTACAGTACAAAGTGACTCAGGAAAACGGAACGGAACCACCCTTTCAAAACGAATATTGGGACAATAAAGCCCCGGGAATCTACGTTGATCTCATTTCAGGAGAGGCTTTGTTTTCCTCAACCCATAAATACAAATCCGGCACAGGGTGGCCCAGCTTTTATCGAACGCTTGAGGATGCAAACATCGTCGAAAAATCGGATAGAGGGATTTTTGGAGTCAATTCAGAGGTGCGTTCTTTGATGGGCAACGCTCATCTAGGTCACGTGTTCAACGATGGTCCAGAACCTACAGGATTACGGTACTGCATGAATTCCGCTGCAATGAAATTTGTTCCTGTTGCGGAGATGTCGACAGCTGGCTATGCGGATTACCTGTATTTGTTTGAGTCGAGTGCGACGGCTCCAGATAAAGAGATTGCTTACTTAGCGGGCGGCTGCTTTTGGGGTATGGAGCAAATTATTCGTAAGATTCCCGGTGTCTTGAGTACAGATGTAGGCTACACCGGCGGCAAGATAGACTCTCCGACATATACGGATGTCAAAAAAGGCACCAGTGGTCATGCAGAGTCTGTAAAAGTAACGTTTGATCGGAATCGCCTTAGCTATGAAGAATTGCTGGGCTATTTCTTTCGAATGCACGACCCCACCACTCAGGATCGACAGGGCAACGATGTGGGCACACAGTATCGATCGGCCATTTTTTACCTTACAGAATCTCAACATCGTGTAGCGGAGTCGGTGATTGCAAAAATTACAGCCTCTGGAAAGTGGACGACCCCCATTGTTACAGAGGTGGAAAAGGCTGGGGAGTGGACCAATGCTGAGGATTACCATCAAGATTATTTGGTGCTTCAGCCCGATGGATACACCTGTCATTATTTGAGGGATTGAAACGTCACATGACGATCGGCGAGAATTCGGCTAGAGATAGCACATTCAGACAGGAGAAATGCTATGAACACCGGATGCTCGTTACCCCACTTGGGATTTACACTTCACACTTCTGTTATTTTAGAGTTCACCACGTATTGGGCAGAATCTGTTCAAGCGATGTTGGAACTTGAAGAAGGTGCGATAGCCAATCCGACGGAAGGGCGACAAGTAGGACACTATTGGCTTAGAAATCCCGATTTGGCGAGTGCAGAGCAATCGACAGAGATCACAACCTCTTGGTCCATGTTGGAAGACCTAGCGAATATGGTGGCCACATCCGACTATACGGACTTGTTGATGGTTGGAATTGGAGGGTCGGCACTTGGTCCTCAGTTGTTGGTTGATGCTTTGCCAACGCAGGGTCTGAAGGTGTCTTTTATTGACAATACAGATCCAGACGGCGTAGACCGAGTACTTGAATCGCTCAATTTGCGTCGTACGGTTGTTGTGGTGTTGTCGAAGTCTGGCGGAACAAAAGAAACCCGCAACGCAATGCTTGAAGTGCAGCATGCATATCATTTACAGAATGTTGACTTTGCTTCTAGGGCTATCGCTGTAACCGTTAAAGGATCGAAATTGTTCAACATGGCGACTCAAGAGTCTTGGATGGGGATATTACCCCTGTGGAACTGGGTGGGTGGTAGAACCTCGATTACGGGAATGGTTGGACTGCTTCCACTGGCGTTGATGAAGCGAGATTGGAGAGCCTTTTTGGATGGTGCCAAACAGATGGATGATGCCACACGGGAGCTGTCTTTGAACAATCCTGCACTTTGGCTCGCAGAACTGTGGTGGAGTGAGGGTAATGGTCGTGGTGATCGAAATATGGTCGTGTTGCCATATAAGGATTCCTTGGGTCTGTTTGGTCGTTATTTGCAGCAACTCATCATGGAGTCCATCGGTAAGAAGGAGGATCTAGATGGCAATGTTGTTCATCAAGGGTTGACGGTGTATGGAAACAAAGGAAGTACCGATCAGCATGCCTTTGTACAGCAGCTCCGGGACGGGCGTCATGACTTCTTTGCTTTGCTCTTAGGTGTGTTGCAAGATAGAGAAGGTGAATCGATAGACGTTGAACCCAACGTGACATCTGGCGCGTATTTGCTGGGATTCTTGATGGGCACTAGAGAAGCCTTACTAGATGCAGAACGTTCAGTGATGAGTATGATTGTAGAGAAGGTAGATGAGCGTACACTTGGTGCTTTGATTGCATTGTTTGAGCGCACTGTAGGTCTGTATGCGCACAAAGTGAACATCAATGCCTACGATCAACCCGGTGTCGAAGCCGGTAAAAAAGCCGCGCAGAAAATGTTGGACCTCAAAGAGACTTTGGAGGCGGGGGACAGCACTAAGGCAGATCCTTTCAACGTGTGGCTGTGGAATACACACAAAGAAGTGAATGGTTAATAGATGCCGAAGGTAGAAGATTGTTGTTTAAGTGTCGAGAAGTTTCTTCAACTTGACCTCCCAATTGTGGACGTTCGAGCACCGGTAGAATTCAATAAAGGTCACATTCCAGACGCTCTCAACATTCCATTGCTGAGCAACGATGATCGCCATCAGGTTGGATTGTGTTACCGTCAGAATGGGCATAGAGATGCCGTGAAACTGGGGCTGAAACTGGTAGGGTCTAGAATGGCAGAGTTGGCCCAAGCAGGTTTAGATGCGTCTATGGCTAAAGCTGTGGAGCGCGGAGACAACTGGTTTGGATACTACTGGGCGCCTACGGCACCAATTGGCCGCTTTAACATGCAAATGATGGATTTTGGGGTTCCATTTGCAGGTGCTGACAATTGGGATGGATGTATCGCTAAAGCGGAACAAGAGTGTGATGATCCAAAGCCTTCTGCTTGGACAGAGTCGGAAGTTCATACAGTGGTAACTACAAACTTTAAGGATCAAGCGGCGGAGGCGATGAATTATTTTTCCAACCGTATCTTTCCTGGTCCAATTATGGGACAAATGCTTGTTTATATGGATGATAATCAAGCAGACGGTCCTGATGCTGCACTGGAATTTTTGACTGCGCATGAGGATATATGGACTAGTTGGGTAACGCCAGAAGTTGCTGCTAAAGTAAAGGCGGCTCTGTAGATTAAGCCTTGATGGTCGGCATGCATAATAGCATTCCGACCATTTTATTTTACCGCTTTTGATAATTGGGA
>CALDQI010000541.1:0-3188 GCA_937911635.1 uncultured Pseudomonadota bacterium
GCACGCGTATTTGATGGGTGCGCCCGGTTTCCAATCGACATTCAACAAGACTCACCAAACCACCTTTGCCACTTTGTGCTGGTATACCGTTTGCAAGCGGTTTAATGTGAGTCACAGCACGTTTACCGTCTTCTACCACGGCAAACTTGACCCGTTTGGTTGGATGACGCCCAAGTAATTTATCGATGGTTTGTGCTGTCACATCGCCCCATACGAGTGCCCAATAGCACCTTTCAATACTGTGAGCCTGAAACTGGGCTTTGAGGCAATCAAAAGCACGTAGGGTCTTCGATATGACTAGAAGCCCCGATGTATCCTTATCAATCCGATGAACGATGCCGGGACGCATTTGCTCACCTACACCAGCGTCAATCTTATGCACCAGTCCATTGATCAGTGTCCCCGATGGGTTTCCAGCACCTGGATGAACCACCATCCCAGCTGGTTTGTCGACCACGATCACATCATCATCTTCATAGACTATATCAATCGCTATGTCTTGAAAAATCACCTCAATCGGGTCGGGTTCCGGAATATCAATCGTGATCTGCTGACCCAACTTCAGTTTTGCTGACGCTTTAAGCGATTTCCCGCCAAGTGTCACCCTACCCTCTTTGCACCATTTTCCAACGGCAGAACGTGACACACCAAGTTCAGCGGCTATCCACTGATCCAATCGACCAGCATTTTCTGGTACAATCAGCCGTTGCTGAGACACCTTAGAAGCCCATTCGGCTCAGGAATCCTTCTACGATGGCCCTTTCTTGAATTCCCAATGATCGAGAGATGTTCTTTACCACCCCTCGAACGAAGAAGGAGTTGGAGAATACACCAAAATCTTCTCTCTCAATGGCGTTGATATAGTTCACTGGAACATTGGTCTTTTGACTAAGATCACTGATACTCAGATCTTGATTTTCTCGTATGGCTCTAAACAATCGTCCACTATACCCATGCTGGATGACCAGTTCTGCTGTCGTTAGTTTTTTACTTACAGGAGCTGGTTTTGTAGGTTCGGGAGCCTTACGACGCTTGGATTGTTGAGATGACACTGATTTTTCCGAATTTTTCGGGACTCGATGTTTCAATGTTTCCAAAGGAGCTTTTACAGAAGCCGTTTTGCTTGGTTTACTCACCATTTCTGTCGCATCCAAGTCCAATGCCGCTCCTCGCTGTTCTGTGACTTGATTGATTGTTTCCCGTACATCACTGCGCTGCGTTTTATTTTTCAAAGACGCAGGACGAACACCCATTGGTTCCGTTTTCTCCTCTTCGGGATTGCGCTTTGTGGGTGGCGATTTGAGCAACGATACATCTTGTAATGGCAACGTCGTCAATGATCCAAGCAACCGAACCGCCGCCACAGTCGTTTTATCGACCACCGTATTTTGGACCTCACTCCAGAGTTCTGCCTGATTAGATGGCAACGAACCGTCACTCGCCTTGCGAAAAGTGTTGTACATACTTCGGCGAACCGGATCCGTCAAAATGGTGACGGCCTCTCTCAATGCTCTCTCTTCTCTGCACAGCTCTGCCATCGCTGACTGTGAACGCTCTGCTGAATGCTTTCGATGAACCAATGCCCCAAGTTTACGTTTGTATGCCGCATGCACTTCAAGCATCGGAGCCGTCTCTGAAATCCCCAGCATTGCGTAGAAATTTTGTGTCACACCATTCTCCCGTTTTTGACAGTCTCTCTAGGCTTATAGCCCTGTAGACGCCAAGCCTTCACATACATAAGCATCCATAACACCTGAGATGGTACCGTATGCCTCATACTTGTCAAACTCTTCGTGTATAAATCCACCGTTCATAACAGTCATCTCTATATCCAACGAATAGCCACTATCTCTATCGCCTTCAATATCAAATCGATACTCGCGCGGCGCACCTTGCCACCACTTTCCAGTCCAATAATAGTCCCTACCGTTTCCATCCAGATTCATAAGGGTAAACTCACCCTCATCCATCGCACATTCAATCGCCGTCGCTGCAACTGCAACAGGATCGTTCTCTAGAGATACAGAGCCCTGCCAGTCAGCGAGTTTTATGAGCATATTGCACTTACCCGGAGACAAGATATTAACTGGGTCAAATGGATCACTCCCCACATTCAAATAGTTCACCGCATCACCACAATGAGCGTTGGGATTGCTTGAAATGTACAGCCAAAAGGTCTCGTTAATATCAAAGGCAAACGCTTTGTACCCTGTAAACTCACCATAAGAGGTATATTCTGGGTGATCTGGGGCAACCGTTCCAGTAAGCAAAGGAACCAGTTCTTCTTCTTTATCACCACAGGCAAAACTCAATGCCACGGTCATCATCCAGATTTTTGAATTCATGGTATATCTCCACAGTTCAGCTGTTGTTCAACAGGGTTGATTGTTATTCTTCTTGTGCTTCATCTGCGCGCATGGAAAGCCATTTTTCCATGTATGCATTGAGGTCTCCCGCCATCACTTTATCGACATTCGACGACTCGTGACTGGTACGCAAGTCTTTGATCATTTTATACGGATGCAGGACATATGATCGGATTTGTGAACCCCATTCGATCTTTTTCTTATTGGCATTCGCTTCATCTGCCACCGCTTGACGCTTTTCAAGTTCATGCTGATACAGTTTTCCTTTGAGCATCTTCATGGCGCGATCTTTATTTTTGTGCTGTGACCGTTCGGCTTGACACTGCACCACAATATTGGTTGGCAAGTGGGTAATACGAACGGCAGAATCGGTCGTGTTCACGTGCTGACCACCGGCACCACTGGCACGATAGGTATCAATTCGCAAATCAGACTCTACGATATCAATCTCAAAGTTGTCGTCTACATCAGGGGATACAGACACCGAGGCAAATGATGTATGACGTCTCGCATTTGAATCATAGGGAGATATTCTGACCAATCGGTGCACCCCAATCTCGGCTTTCAAATATCCATACGCAAAGAGACCTTTGAACGCTATGGTACAACTTTTGATGCCTGCTTCTTCGTGTGGTGACTCTTCTAAAAGGGTCATCTTGTACCCATTCTTTGTACCCCAACCGATGTACATCCGCTTCAACATCGAAGCCCAGTCGGCAGCCTCTGTACCACCAGCACCAGAGTTAATGTCCACGATTGCATCGTTTTCGTCGGCCTCTCCAGAGAGAAGTCTCTGAATCTCCACCTCTCGCAATTCTTCGA
>CALDQI010000542.1:0-4141 GCA_937911635.1 uncultured Pseudomonadota bacterium
TTGTGATTCCAACTGCATTTACAGGAAGTTTTGACGTTGAAGTGGACAATGCCATTCGCATGCCGGTCTATACAAAGGGGCTGTCGACACAAGAAGAGTTTCAAGCGGACCTCGACGCGGGGGCACCACAGGCTATCCTTCAGGAAAAGGGGCGCATTCGTATGGTGGTTGCCAGTGATGCTGCAGCTGAAGTAGAAGACTTGGAAGCTGCAGTGTCCTTTTGGTCAGAGTTTCATGAACACCATGCAGAATTGGCTCAAGAACCGACTGTACGCATGTATGAAAGCCACTGGATTTTCGACCTACAGGTGGGCTGGGGCTATGCCAACGCCACCAATGCTAGAATTACCTATCCAAAACTGTCTGAAGTGTGGGCTCTCAGGACACAAACGGGCGACGAAGACTGGTGGCTGTTTGGGCATGAATTGGGTCACCAATTTCAAACCAGCAACTGGAGTGGTGGGGACATTACAGAAGTGGCTGTGAATCTCTTTACGATGTACACCCTCAACGATTACATCCATGGTGGAGGTTCATATGAAACGATTGGGTTTAGAGACAACACGATGGACCATGCGATGCTCGAGTCCTATCGCTGGGATAGTGCGGATTTATTTGGCAAACTTCAGCTGTATCGACAGCTCATCTTTGAGTTTGGTTGGCCGACCTTTCAAGAGGCCTTTGCAAGTTACTATTCTGAAGAGTATCCAGTCCAGCAATACGGTGAGTTCATGGACGGATTTGCCATTCGATACAGCGCGATTGTGGAACGTGATTTGGTTGGATTCTTCGAGCACTGGGAGTATCCAATGAGTTCGGCTGCAGCAGACACGATTGAAGGATTTGGATATGAACCTTGGCTTCCGGAAGGGTGGGAATAATCGTTGACAGTATCAATCGTTTTCACTGATCTGGTGCATATTTGGAGTGTTTTACAGTATCGGATAGCATGATTGTAAGGTTGGTATCGGATTTATGACGGTCAATTTTACAGTGTATTCTACCCCAAGATGTCTCCATTCTTGTTACAGATACAGCTTGGAGTCACTGTTGACTCCAATCAACGGCTGAGGGATGACTTTCACTTCCCAAATCCCACCCATTATGTCTGGTAACATAGACATGTTCGTCCCTGGAGTTCCTTTGTCTTCCTTTTCAGATACACCTTTGCTTCCTACACTTGTCAATACTCTCGCTAAGTTAGGCATCACGAAGCCAACGGATATACAATCTCAGTCTATGCAACGGTTACTGGATGGCCAATCGTTCATGGGGGTATCTGAGACAGGGAGTGGTAAAACTTTGGCTTATGTACTTCCATTGCTTCATAAACTCAAGAGCCTGGAGAACGATGGGTTTGCCGTTTCAAAACCAAGTCATCCACGGGGTCTTATTTTGGTGCCGGGTAGAGAACTTGGAGACCAAGTCAGCAAAGTTTTGAAGTCATTGACGCATGAGACACGTCTTCGGGTTCGTACGGCACTGGGAGGTTCTAAGAAAAAAGTGTCTCGAAAAAATGTATCGGGAGTGTTCGAAGTACTGGTGGCTACGCCAGGTCGTTTGGATACGCTTGTTTCAAAAGGAGAGGTACATCTCAGTGATGTACGAACGGTTGTATTCGATGAGGCAGATCAGATGATGGATCCAGGGTTTTTACCAGTTGCAAAGCGTTTACTGGGGTTTTGCCCTCCGAAGGCTCAGATGGTCCTCTTTTCAGCGACACTTCCAGTTGCGTTGGAGCATGTGGCTAAGGAGTTGCTTCCTGGAGCTCCGAAGTTCATTCGAACCAGTGGCAGTCAACAAGTGGTCGACACATTGACCACGGTCAACCACAATATCATCAATGGTCGCCGTTCTGAAGTGCTAATTGATATTTTGGAAAAGGAACCCGATGTGGGAACGATACTATTCGTGAACAGTCGAGAGCAACTAGACTCCGTAGCGGTATGGCTTGAAGACACATCGATAGCGTTTACCGTTTATCGGGGACAGATGGAACGATTTGAGCGCAAAGCCAATTTGAAGCTGTTCCGTAGTGGGGGAGTGTCAGTGTTGTTGACGACAGACTTGGGGGGCCGAGGTCTTGATATTGAAAGAGTCGAACGGGTGATCAACATATACTTGCCATATGATATCGACAATTACCTACATAGAGTCGGTCGGACCGCTAGAGCAGGTAGAGAGGGGCTGGTTGTAAATTTGGTCACCCAACGCGACCAGCCTTTAATGGCTAAACTCAAAAAACGCGAGAAGCGTCGCAATCGCTCAGGTAGATAGATTGAAGTCGATTTTCGCTATGGTGGATAAAGTTGGTTTGAGTACAATAGTACAGAAATTTCAGTGGCGTTAAAATCCATCTTGACGTTATTAATTAGCCATAAACAAAGATAACCACCGAATGCCCAAGGGTTTGGCATTCATTACCAATGGATAGACTTATGACTACACGTGCAGATAAACAGGCAGAACGTATGGCTGAAGCTCACCAACACATGCCTCAAGGTGTTGCGGAGAACTATCGCTACTGGGGTGAAGAGGACACGGTATTTGTAAAGACTGTACAAGGCTGTACCATCACCGATTGTGATGACAAAGAATTCGTGGATTTTCGGTTGGGCTATGGACCCATCATTCTTGGGTATCGAGACAGTCGTGTTGACAACACCGTTATCAAAGCGATCACCGATTTGGGTACCATCTCAGGATTCTCAACGCCACTGGATGTAGAGGTCGTTAAGCAAATCAAGGCGATGTGTCCGAATATAGACAAGGTGAGATTTGCCAATTCGGGTACTGAAGCCGTGATGGGGGCATTGCGTACCGCTCGTGGATTTACCGGGCGCAACCGAGTGGTCATCGTCGAAGGTGGGTTTCACGGGTTGACCGATGAGATGATGTGGAAGAGCGACGTGGAAGGCTGGGATGGTTCAGCCGATACCGACCCCGATATTATTCCGTTTGGGGCTGGTATTCCGGCATCGACAAACGATTTGGTTGACTTCATACCACTCAACAGTGTTGAAGCATTGAAGTCGTTGTTTGAAAGCAAGGGCGATGATATCGCCGCAGTGTTGCTTGAACCAATCATGGGGAACTGCGGAAGTATTTCTGCCACACAAGAGTGGATGGAGCTGCTTCGGGCAACCTGTACCGAATACGGGGCAATGTTGGTGATCGATGAAGTGAAGACCGGTTTTCGAGTCGCCAAGGGAGGTGCTCAGGAACTGTACGGTGTCTATGCGGACTTAACGACCTATGCGAAGGCAATGGGCAACGGATACCCAGTGGCTTGCTTTGGTGGACGAGCTGAAGTGATGGACGTGATTGGCGCTGGAGGTGGTGTTGTCCACGGCGGTACGTATACAGCCAATCTGGTGGCTCTGAGTGCTGCTCATGGAACGTTGGATGTATTAGACAACACAGATGCACTGGAGACGGTCGACCGTGTTGGAGCTGAGATTAGAGATGTTTTGGGACGGGTGTTTACGGCTTTTGGTATTGAGCATCGATTTGCTGGACCTCCATCGATGTTTGGCATTCATTTTGGTGACCATGTACCCACCAACTATCGAGATTGGAAAGTGACTGATAGTGAACTCTATACAGCATTTGCTTGGCAACTCATTCGTCATGGGGTCATGCTCGAACCAGATTCTCGTGAGCCTTGGTTCATTTGTGAGTCCCATCAAGATGTCGACTTGCAGTGGTTAGAAGAGGTGGCGATGGAATCCATGCGGTTGGCTGTGGAGTCGATGGCGGAATAAGGTCTTTATCTGACCACAAAGGATGTAGATTGACATCGAAGACGTTTCAGAACAGACTGTAGGGGGCTGAGAATGAAAGGAGAAGAGTCATACGATACCATCATCATCGGTGGTGGCTCGGCAGGGTGTGTGTTGGCTAGACGGCTTTCAGATGACCCGTCTAGAAGTGTATTGGTATTGGAGGCAGGTCCTCCTGATTACAAGTTGGACTTTCGGATTCAAATGCCCGCGGCACTGACCTATCCACTCGCCAGTAAGATGTACAATTGGTGGTATGACCCTGAACCCGAAGCGGCTTTGAACGGCAGACAGGTATATCAGCCACGTGGGAAAGGGCTCGGTGGGTCGAGTACTGTAAACGGGGTGATTTGGATCCG
>CALDQI010000543.1:0-1557 GCA_937911635.1 uncultured Pseudomonadota bacterium
CGTGGGCACCGGTCACCGAAGCACCATTGTTGTCGAGTACCCTACCCTGTTGGGTCAACTGTAATGGTACCGCCTCGGCTGTGTTGAGTGTCAAAAGCGAAAGAAGCATCGAGGTGAGCATGACCTCTCCGTGGTGTGAAATCATTGGTTTCTAGTAGAAAATTGGTAACACTTTGAGTGCACCCTTCACAAGAGTAAATGCAATCCCAACTCTACAAGTCAATCTATGCCCACTCTCAGACTTACAGTTTCATGATGAATGCCAACGCATAATACTTGGGTACAGGGTCCGAACCGGCTACAGATTTGACGAAGGTTTGATTGTACCCACTTCCACCGTACCCAAAGGTATGATTGGTTGCCGTGATGTTTACAGAACCATTTCCAGTCTGCCCAGCCGCATAGTTTCCACCCGCAGGAACAATAAAGCGGTCCAGTAAATTCGGGGTTCCATTTGTCCCATCACACAGTGCCCATCCAGTCGGTACATCGGAAGTACTCCCCGCCCACATAATGATTCCGCCCGATGGGGTCATCCCGGATATGTCGTCAGCGTCTACCCGTACGGTTTCGTCTCCGTCCGTATTGGTCATCACCAACGAGCCACCATACTCAATCCGCACTTCCCCTCGAACCACCAACTCATCTTGTACAACGACCTGCTGACCGACAAACATTTCGCCATCCCAACTCTCATTGAATCGAAGGATCCATGAGTCCAGTGTACCCGTATTCCCGTTGGTTCCATCCACCACATTCAGCATCCATGTACCCTGTGTGTTTTCTCCGTTGAAGGAGTAGAGGTTCCCCGTGTTGAACTCAACCTCCCAGCCAATGTTCTGGTTAAAGGACGTCTCTCCAGGATTGCCACCATCATAAATCACCAGACTGGTTCCCAATGGAGATGTCAACGTGACGGTCACCTCACCCAAATCGCCGTGGGTCAGCTGCGCATCAATCGACAACGTGTCCACCGTCAATGAATCTGAAACATATCGAACAGAAGTGATACCGACCGAATTGTTGTCAGGAATGGACATCGGAGTGTCCTGACTGGCGAAGGAATCTCCACCATCAGATTGTCCAAGCGTTGCTGGTGACGTAAAGCCTCCACCACTCACTGCATCACAGTACCATTCATCGAGTACCAAATCATACCGAGCGATATCGCCGTCATTCGCACAACTGAGGTTCGCCAAGGTGTCGGCATCATCGACTTCTGTTATGATCGCCAACCCACCGATGGTTGTACCGACATTCAAGTCTACAGCGTTGTTGCTTAGCATGGTGGACACATCAGATACAGTCAGTGTATTGTCCGATACACAAGTCCATGTCGAACCACTCCAACCGGCTATCTCTCCCGTATTACAAGAGAGTCCTGCGAGTGTGTCTGAGTCTGTGGCTACGGTAACGATGTCTGACCCACCGACCTGTGAACCGGTTGCTAGATTGATAACGTCGTTGGTGACGTATTGTTCGACCTGTCCTTCTGAGAGCTGCGTGTTGTCATCACCATCTGCGATGTAGGAGGGGATGGTATTCGGGTCGATGTTG
>CALDQI010000544.1:0-3466 GCA_937911635.1 uncultured Pseudomonadota bacterium
CCAATCTTCTCTTCTATCAATAACAACTGATCCTTCACTGTATACCGGTGGATCCTCACACTCGACAATCTTATCTGTGCAATCCATTCCAAAAGCATCCACATCATGATCTGATCACCTCTATAAAATCGGTTATTCAGATTGGGTCGATTGGAACTTTTCGCTCACCATATCACACTTCCAACACCCCTTCTTTCCGATGCTCTTTGCTCTTTGGCTGACCATATCTGCACTACAATTTGGTTTGATACTCCCTGCGTTTGCGACATCGACAGACTCTACAGTAAAAATCGGCAACAGCTCATTGCCACTCCAGAATAAAACAACTGTGTTCAAGTGGGCACCGACGCACAACCAAATCTGGGGAGGCACAGTTCAAAACCATGCGCCTAAACAATATGCCGACTGGGATACACGCAACGTTACAGTCTATCAACCGACAAGCTGTGGTGAGAATGCAGAGGCTGATTGGACAATCGCATCATTGAATCTATATGGTCAAGTCACCACAACGGGTCCTTTCACACGTATAGCGATTGATTTACCCCCGTACATCAATGATTTCAAACTGCTCATCACGTGCGCTGACACATCTGTAGAGACCTCTTGGACTCGAAATGTAAGTCTGCCTATCCCAACGCTCTATTGGAAACAGTCTACAGATGGATCTTTTGAGACGATACTGCACAATGGACAATCGCTGTCCATCCATATTGCGATACAACAACATCCCTACGATGACTGGCAAGAACTAATTGCATTACCAGCCTCACACCCCTTAGAGATGTGGTCACTCCCAATTTTAAAGACAAAGCAAATCCGACTTACACTCATGGATGGGAAGACTGCCCTCTTCGAACATGATTCGGCAACATTCCGGTCATGGATAGAACCTGGAACGACATTTTCATCAGACAACCCCATTCGTATTGAGCTGGTTGAACGTATAATGACCCAAGTTCATATTCCTGTACATGATGTCCAATCGACAGATTTCTATCGAAAACACTTGGAATACACACCGACCGTCAAAGGGCTTCACTGGTTGGAACAGTCGACTGTACACAACACATCCCTCGATCCATTTTGGGTATACGATGGGGTGTGGAATTGGTTTGACACACCAATTTGGGAAACGTCCAATGTACACCATCTATTTACTGTACGAGCCCCCCTTGATGCACAAAACCACATTCCTTTTCTACGCTGGAATGACACAATATTGCTAGAAAGTCGATCTTGGCAAGATGGTGTGGTCAAATCAAGTTCCCAATGGGTCCATGGAACCCCCTATCAAGATGCAACCCATCCCCTTCTAATCAGTCCAGAGGATCAGCTGCACTATCACACTGACACCTTATCACTACTCAATTCACACCTCACCACAGATGTACATACAATCGATGTGTTATCCACCATAGACTCTTCCCAGCAGTTTTTTAGGACTGGTGTTCAAGCGAATGATGACAGACTATCTTCACTTCTACCGTTTATATTCACTCCACTCACCCCACAGCAATCAGCCCGCATACTCCACAGTATAGCCCTCTTCTGGAATCCACTACACACGCGTGACCTCCCTTGGTTTCAGGAACTTCTAAATACAGCCAATCAAGCTCAGCAAATGCTCGAAGGGTTGTCTGATACAGATTGGAACGCTCTGGACGTCGAAACGCGTTTGTTCATTGTATGGGCTAGTTTAGTCGCAGATAATGAGGGACTATCTCCATCCTCGAAAATGATGAGACGCAATCTAGACTGGCTGTGCTCGCTAGACAATACAGAAACCGATGACACTGCCATGTTGGTCAGTCACCTACGATGGATGATCACTCAGTCTTATTGGAAGCATCGCTCTTGCAACAATACACATCCCATCAATATCATCGATCACCCATCTGCCAAGCCCCATATCAAAACCATCGAATCCACTCTCAAAGAGTCTTGGGAACGCCAGAGTCTTGCAATCCTTTCTCCGGACGCTTCAGAATGGATGCACTGGATATTACTAGAGCAAGAACAACACTTTAAAGAGCGCTATGTCAACCTGAACCTAAGTCTACACTCAGAATCCACCTCCGATAGAGGACTCTTTCATGAGTGGCAAATCCGACCACTCAAAACAACACTCGATACATCAAGGACAACAGGACTGTCAGTCAAAGGCATTGGTCGACTGTATACCTCTGTATGGGTTCCAACCAGTACATCTTTTGCTGATCACAATGGCGTATACGTACAAGTTCAACGTGAGATTTTTACTGCAGAGGGAGCCCCATTGAATCCACAAGAGTGTGAACAAGGTCAACGCATCCAAATTCAAACCCGTGTTAGAACAACGCCCAATACACAATTTTGCATCCGACAATGGAACGCCGTGGGTCTTGCGAACCATCACATGACTGAATCACACTTCTGCACAACCAGTGATGCGAATGGTCAATGGAGTCAAACAACACATACTCACGTTGTATTCGAGGGACGATTCCGTCTTCCATCAACATTTGTTGCCACAAAAAATGACTCCGCTCACACAAAAACAACTTGGTTCGAAACTCGTCAGTACAAAGAGTTGATGCCATAATGATTGCAGTGTGGTAAGATTGGATTGCATTTTCGTGACCTTTTCAATCTTTGGAGTGTCGATAATGGACCGCCCTCACAATGTTCCAAAATTGCTCATTAAACTCATGCACCAACAAAATCAACTCTGTCCTTTGGTTGACGATGTCATCCGAGTTGGTCGAAGTGAGGAATGTGAAGTCATTCTTCCCAACGCATCGGTATCTGGCGTCCACGCTATCATCTCCAAAGAGGAAGACCAATTTGTCGTACGGGACAATAACTCAACAAATGGATTCCGTATCAATGGCGAAGCGGTCAAAGAGCATGTCCTCAGTTCAGGGGATGAAATACACCTCGGCATCTTCTCATTGGTATTTTTGAGCAATCGGTTGGAAGACAATTATTACCGAGGACGATCCGTCAGTTATCTACCAGTCTACAATCCAAAGGTTATAGAGACGAGTGATGATTCGACATTTATGATGTCTACTAGAGACAAAAATCTATTGGCGCGCAAGTCCAGCCTGCTCTACCATGGATGCATCATCGCCTCTAACGGTCGGTATTTCTATCCAGAAGAAAAGCCCTTGACGTTTGGGAAAAATTCTGTCATCGCTATCAATCATTGGTGGGTATTTGGCGTGGTTGCCGAGATTGAATGGGACACCAAAGCACACCACATCTCAAAACTATCGTGGTTTTGTCCGGTTCGAGTAAACGGCAACAACGTTGATAAAGCCATTCTCAAATCTGGTGATAAAATACAAGTTGGGAACGATCACTTTACGTATACTATACGGCAAGAATGGTAACTAAAAGTGGATGTGCGGTGCTGTATTCTTCGGCTGACTTCGGTACTGCTCGCTCGGATACAGAAGTATCCCTCGCTCTCAGCCCCTGT
>CALDQI010000545.1:0-7064 GCA_937911635.1 uncultured Pseudomonadota bacterium
CATAGGCTTTTCCTGCGTTGTTGTATGCATCGTCATTTTGAGGTGCTCCGATGAGAATTTCTGGAATAAGATCTCCGTCAACATCTCCCATTGATGCGATCGAATAACCCGCCCAGTCCCCATCGGCCTCACCAACCAACATGGTTCCAACGGTGCTGATATCGACGGTTGTTGTTTGCATTGCAGCATCTGTGATGACATAGACCGTGCCTCTATTGGGGCCACTCAGATCTGAGCTGTAGGCTCCCACTAAAATGTCATCAAAGCCATCTCCATCCAAGTCGACTGTGGAAGACAACGATCGACCAAACTGTTCCCCTTTGGATTCACCAGCAAATTGTACATCCGCCGTACTTAAGAAAATGGTTCCGGGAGCTGGCAGAGTTTCACCCCAAAATAAAAACACCCTTCCTTTATCTTGACCACTGACACCTTGACCAGCGATATCATAATTGGGGGCACTGATGGCGATATCCGGAACACCTCCGCCATTGATATCTCCTACACTCAATGCGGTCTCACCGGAGCTCCAAAATCCACTGTCTCCTACGAAAATGTACTCTGAGTTGACCAATTCAATAGAGCCTGTAAAATCCAAACTCGAAGCCAGCACCAAGAAGGTTCTCCCTGTTAAATTGGCATACGCTGGTGCACTGATCAAAATATCATCCAGACCATCACCATCTACATCACCTGCGGTAGATACATGTGTTCCAGAACCTTCAGAAGTTACCTCTCCAGTAAAGATGACATCGGAGGTAGAAACGTCAAACGTTCCTGATCCATCTAAACTAGATCCCAATATCAGATAGACCTTTCCTGCGTTGGAAACCACATCCACATCTGCATACGCCGCTCCCAACAAAATGTCGTCCAAACCGTCCCCATCGACATCTCCAGCAGTAGACAATGCGCCTCCAAGACGATCTCCTGTCAACGAGCCTCCACCAATCTCTCCTTCAAATATGACGTCCGCCGTTGAAATTTCAACTTCTCCGGGAGTCGTTAGACTCGATGCCAAAAACAAATAGACCACTCCAGCATAATCGGCACTGCTTGTGCTTGAAAAAAGGATGTCGTCCAAGCCATCTCCATCTACATCTCCCGCAGTAGATAACTGACTTCCTAAATACCCCTGACCAGAGGTTCCATAGAAGGTATAGTCCGCATTGGATGCATCTAGAGAAATATTGGAACTCAAGGTTGACCCCAAAAATAGATACACTGCACCACCGAAAAATACACCTTCGGAATTGTATATCGCACTGGCTAAAACATCATCCAAGCCATCTCCATCTACATCACCGGCATACGCTACTTTCCATCCCAACTTTCCATCTATCCCCAGAAGCGAACCCTCCGAATCTCCACTGGTAAATGCGGTATCACAAAACCCCCAGTCTCTATCTGGATAGCCGTCGCCATCGTAATCTGCAAAACAAGTCGGAAGTAGAGTATCTGGATGAATTCTGGGAAATAAATCGGCGATGCTATCATTGCAATCGTCTCCACCGGTCACTGGATCAGCTTCCCAAGTTAATGCGTCGTATCCGGAGCACTCCACGTAACCGTCTCCATCGTCATCCGTCTCCAACCATGGAGAGCCCCCAGGAACATAGTCGCTTGCAAAACAATCTTCGAACGCCCCATTGCAAATCTCTTCAGCGAGTGGGTAGGTAAACACATCTGCATCGTCGCAATCCTGTCCACCGTATATGGTTTGGGTACTCTCCCAACCGTTGACTGTACCGTCTGAGTTGTAGAGGAACTGTACGTCAAGTATCCCTTCAACATACCCATCACCATCATCATCCCATTCATCATGAGGGGGGGTCAAATCCCCATTCCAATCGTTTTCGCACAGATCGACCTTTCCGTTAATCTGCTCTGCGTGAGTATGAGTTACAGATCCACCACCAACAAGCTGATGCGTGTGTTCGGTGTCACCGTTTGGATGAACATCCATATCAGAATCATTACAGTCCAACGCATCTCCCAAATTATAGGGAATGTACCCTAGCGGTTGAAGACAAGATTCAAAGGCATAGATCAACTCACCATTCGGAGTGGCTGTCGAATTGGGATAGCCATCCATATCAAAATCTACAACATAGGTATTGAAATTCGTAGCCCCCGCAAGAGGTAGCCCATCACAGTTTTCATCGACGTTTGAAGAACACAGCTCATCTGCACTAGGTGATATCAATGGATCTGTATCATTACAATCATCATTGGTCGCAGAATATCCAGATGGAGGTCCAGGAAGACCTGTATTCGGATCAAAGGCCGGACAGGCCAATAAATCATATCCATCTGGATGGGATACTGACATAGAAGACACATCTACCAGTGCCCCATGACCGTCTATATCTGCATCGGTATACCATTCAAAAAGGTTTCGCGATGGTGGATTGTCATCTATCGTTCCATCACAGTTGTCATCTTGATTGTTGCATTGTTCTGGTGCACCAGGGAACTGAAGATCTTGTCTATCATTACAGTCTTTATTGTTATACACATATCCTTGAGGTGCAACACAGGATTGTACTGGGGAAGTAGAGGAGCCCCAACCATCTCCATCTGAATCTAGATACCAAACATCGGAGGGGCTAAGAACAACCGTTGGATCTGCATCATCAATCAAAGCATCACAATTGTTGTCTATCTCATCACATACTTCAATCGCAGTAGGAAATACCAACGCATCGGTATCGTCACAATCTCCAAGTGCAGATGAATAGCCTATCGGAACCGTACAAGCAGATTGGAATTGGTTAACCAGACCAAACCCATCTCCATCGCCATCCAAATAAAATATGGTCTCGCCAATCGCACCTGACTCATCGACAACACCATCACAATTGTCATCGAGTCCATTGCAGGTTTCACTGGCATTTGGATTAATGACCGAGGAAAAATCGTCACAATCTCCGACGTTATCAACAAATCCTGTAGGCGCTACACATTGGACTATCGATTGACTGTCAGCCCCGTAGCCATCACCATCCAAGTCGGCATAAAATACAATGGCATCTTGAGGTGCATCCGATCCAGATCCTTCATCGATGAAACCATCACAATCATTGTCCATAGAATCGCATGACTCTATTCCATTCGGAGATATCAGAGCATCACTGTCATTGCAGTCGGTGTTGTCCGAAACGTAATTTACAATGGTTCCATCTGACAATTCAATGTTGGGTTGCTGACAAGATGGAACCACATTTAACACACTCCCAAATCCATCTGAGTCGACATCTGCATACCAAAGCGGAGCATCTGCAGCAGCTGCTTCATCTACCACACCATTGCAATTGTCGTCGATATCATTGCATTGTTCCTCCGCATTAGGAAAGGCCAGTCCATTCTCATCATCGCAGTCTGCAGAATTTTCAACATAACCTGCAGGGGGTTCGTCACCATTCACGGGACACGCTTTCAACGTTTGATTGATGTCACCAAAAGTATCGCTGTCGCTATCCAAGTACCAAGTGGGAGCCGTGTCGATTTCTTCGTCAATCTCACCGTCACAATCATTGTCGAGTTCATCACAGATCTCCTCAGCATCCGGATGGAACGCAGCCCCATTGAGTTCTCCATCTTCTGGTGGAGCATCGTCACAGTCAAAAACGACTACTCCATTTCGCTCTTTGCTCCCGATATACCCCACAGGTTTGTCGTCCGGACAAGACAAGATAGAATCTGATTCAATACCAAACCCATCACCATCCGCATCTAGATAGTACACTTCTATATCCGTTGGATTGTCATCTATAATCTCATTACAGTCATTGTCTACACCATCACAAATCTCGTCTGCGTTCGGATGGATATCATCATCGCGATCGTTACAATCCCCATCTTCCTCACTGAAATTATCTCCATCATTGTCCACCGAAGGATTGTCGATGAAACGCTCCTCCTCACCTTTTCTGATTTCAGGGAAGCAAGCGATGATCATCAATAAAAGGTACATACATTCGCCTCAAAGAAGTGACTTCCATCATAAATTCTATATACTATCTCAGTATATCAATCTAGGAACAAACTATGCTTGTACTTTTACTGACAACACTTGCAACAGCTGAACAAACTGAAGAGGCATCTTTACCCTCTCTCTCCCCTGTTTTGTACTCTGGAAATGATGGTGAAGCCTCACTGATTCGTACATCTAAGGCCTCCGATCTGGGGATTGAGCAGTTGGAACTAAACACCATCGTCGATTTGACTGGCTCCATTCAGCCAAAACTGATCGGTGTCAAAGGAGAGGAACAACGTACAGAAGTGTTAAAGGCGTGTTCCGGAAATGCAATTACAAACAAACACATTCAAAACTATACCCAAACAGCATTCAACAACTACAGCTACTACGAACTGGAGAAATCTGCGGCAGCATTGAATAAAGCGGAAACATCACTCGTGTGTCTACAAGAATTGTTCAACGGTGAAGATGTCCGAAGCATGTACTATTTGAAGGGCATCCTAGAACAATCCAAAGGAAATAACGCAGAATCCAAACAAGCCTTCTCTTCTGCGATTCGAATTAAGCCTGATTTACAATGGAACGATATGTTCGCCCCCGATGCCAAATCAATCTTTGATTCGGCAAAAGAAGAGTTCTCCTCCTTGACTTCCGTGCCGCTAAATTTGATTCCTCAATCAGCAGCATCCAGTCTTTGGATCAACGGAACTCCTTTATTGGACGTCGACAATCCTTCGATTTATGCAGGGACAAACATCATACAACTCGTTGGCTTGGAAACAACCACCTATGAAATCACTGTGCCGGAAGACGTAGACAGCGTACGCTTGATACTTCCTTCGACCTTACCAAATACTGCCTATACGTGGGCAGGAGATGAAAACAAAAGTTCTGAATTGTCGGAAGTCCTCTCTCTCGTTATCTCTGAAGGTTCCTCTGTATACGTACACGACAGCGGACAGGTATGGACATCTGATCTGAGCCAGTCCAGCTGGACAGAGCTCGAAGTACCTAAGTTTGCTGAAACGCGTTTGAACGCAAAGAAGATCACGGGACAAACATTGTTTTGGACAGGACTCGCAACCAGTGCAGTCAGTCTAGGCTTTGGAACCAATTATTACATACAAGGTCAACAAACCTATCAAGCCAGCGCAGACACCCAAGATTGGAATGAATTTACTGGCTACAGCAGACATCTAGGTAAGTTAGAAACGAGATATCAGGCTAGTGTTCTGACATTGGGGATCGGTCTTGGTTTGACTGGATTTGGATATGTGTTGGCTTTCTAAATATGATTTATGCTATCCAAACTGAACCAATCTGAGCAGAATCGACGGGTAGAGTACAGTGATTGATATCAACGCAGTCTCAACGGACTTGGGCAAGATTCTTTTTCGAAAAGTTAAAAATGCTAGCCACGATGAGGCTTGGAAACTGAGCGATAGCCGTATTGTACCGTGTGACCGTATTGTTGTATTGCTCAACGGAACGCAAAATCTGATTTTCATATTGCTCAATCTTATTAAGATTTTGCATAAAAAACTGATCTGCTATCAAGGTTGGAAACTTATTCGTAAGTTCAATTAAAGCTTTTGTACTGCTAAGAACTTGTTGTATTATACCCTCTTCATACGAGGTGACCTGTCTCAAAGTATCTCGAACATTGTCTTTCAAATCATCGGACTTCCTTCTAATATTTTTGGCTTCTTGAAGATGGTTTTCGAGTTCTAGCACCAAAGAAGTCATGATATTGTATTCACGGATCATCCATTTACCCAGACGAGATCCAATATATAGCAACACACCACCTATCACAATGATATAAAATACGTTTAGTTCTTCCATTTGAATATTTCACCTCTGGGGTTCTGAACGCTGAAACTCATTCAGCTGTCGTGAAAGAGACCGCATTTCATTCTCCAAACTACGAGCTTTATCTCGAAAGTCTTTTGCACTCGAACGAGCATGATTCATTGAACCATCCGCAATACCGGTTTGTTGATGCAACTGTCCACCAATACTGGATAATTTAGACAAACTCGAACGTTCAGTCTGTGCTTGCTGTTCAAGTACTTGGTCCTGTTGTGTGGCATGATCTAAATTAGACATCGTCTGGGCTTCATATTGTAAAATATTCCCGTCGTATTGTTGCAACTGTTGAAGATGTAGGCCCACATGAAGGTTGGCTTCCTCCCACCAGCCGTGTATCGCCTCATGCTCTTTTGAATCAGACATTGATTTTGCCTGAATCTGCTGCAAGATACCTTTGGTGTGTTTCACTTGCTCCTGCACTGTCAATCGTGAACTCATTATAGTTTCCTCAATACATCGGATTCTTTCTTAATGGTCGAATTCATCCCAGCTACCAGTCTGTCCCTATCATTGAACACCGAGGCTTGTTTCCTGTCTGCAATTTGCAGGGCATCGACCATTTGTCTTTGCGCTTCTACCACCTTCTGACTTGTCGCAAACCCTTCTTCGATTTTCTGTTGTTGTTCGACACCTTGTTGATTGTACTGGGCTGCTGCTTTCAGTGATTGAGCCGCATTTCCAAGGTGCTTTTCCATGGTGTCCAAGGCTTGATTGGCATATTGACGCGTACTAGACAACGGCATCGCTTGACTGTGCAACTGTGAAATCTTATTCATGCGACCTTCACGCATCCTCTTTTTAGAAAAGGCTTCATCTTCCTTTTGTTTACAGTCTTCTACCTTTTGCCGCATCTGTGCCAAATGATCTTCTGCATCCGCCAAGTCATTTTGGGCTTGTCTTAAATAAGCAGCCGTTTCATCAGCATCATATTGAGCTCTCTCCAATTGACGATACAATCCAGAGGGATCTTGTTCTGGAGGACAACGTTCGATTGCAGAATAAATGCTCTCAATTCTCGATTGAATTGAACGTAAATTGGATTCCAACTCGGAAACAATACCTTCCAATTGGCGCACTTGTTCCTGAGCAGTATCACGTTTTTTTTGGGCATCGCGATGCTCTTGAACACATTGAGCATGATGTTCCGTAGCCTCTTGCAATTTCTGCTGGGCATCTTGTTTGGCAACGTTTATTTCCTGGTGTAGATTAT
>CALDQI010000546.1:0-11652 GCA_937911635.1 uncultured Pseudomonadota bacterium
CTTTCCAATATCCTGTCATTGGATAAATTGCAATTTTTTTTCTATCTTTTATTTTGTCCCCAATAAAGTCTGGCATGTCTTTTTTAGTATTATATTCTAAAGACCTAATCATATCTGCACTTAAAACATATATTCCAGAATTTATCCAAAACGTTTTGTTTGGCTTTTCTTCAATTAAATCAACAAATTCATCTCCTTTAACAACACCATACGGTATATTAACTTCATGAAATTTTGTACACACCGAAATATCTGCTTTTTTAGCATCGTGCTGTTTTAATAAATCTGTGATATCCAAATCAGCTAATATATCTGCATTAGTAATAATATAATTCTTGTTGCTATAAACATTTTTTATTAAAGAAAGAGATCCGCATGTTCCAAGTGGTTCCTTTTCTCAAGTGTCTGCTGGACGATACCACAACTGTGCGCTAGACATCTCTGGTTCAATTGCATGTTGGGGAGATGACAGTCACGGACAAGTCTCCAACGTACCCACTGGTATATTTACATCAGTTGATTCAGGTCGAAACCACAGTTGTGCGATTGACAACAATAGAGATGTTCAATGTTGGGGAAATGATGACGATGGTCAGGTTAGTGCTATCCCAAGTGGAACTTTCTTAGATGTATCTGTTCAAGGAACCTACGCCAATGGCTCACATTCTTGTGCCATCGATACAAATAGAGAGATTCAATGTTGGGGTTCGAATGACAACGGCAAAGCGACACCACCAACTGGTCAGTTTCTACTGGTTGGTACCGGTGGACACCACAGTTGTGGTTTGGACGTGGCTGGTACTGTTCAGTGTTGGGGGGTAAACGATGGTTCGACATTTGATCATGGGCAAACGCCTCCTGCGCTGACCGACTTATTTTGCAACGATACTTCAGATAGTGACTGTGATGGTACGACTGTTTCCGATGACTGTGATGACAACGACTTTCACTCAACCATAATATCAGAAGATGGGGACTGTGACGGAACTCTGACCGCAGACGATTGCGATGATACCGACCCTAATTCTACAATCGTTGCAACAGATGGTGACTGTGATGGTTCATTGACTGCAGACGATTGCGATGACGGGGACAATACCATCCATTCTGGTGCTGCAGAGATTTGGTATGATGGTGTGGACCAAAATTGTGACGGTCTCAATGACTACGACCAAGATGGTGACGGTGAAGACTCCAGTCAACATGGTGGGAATGACTGTGATGATACAGATGCTGCATTGGGTTCTAGTCTGCTAGATCCAGACTGTGATGGGGTTATCTCAGAGATTTGTGATGACGGTGTCGACAATGACAACAATGGATTGATCGATTGTGAAGACTCTGCTTGTTTTACCTTTGCGACTTGCTTTGAAGATTGTGCAGATGGAACAGACAATGATGGTGATTTCCTTACCGACTGTGACGATGATGACTGTTGGGGTACGAGTTCTTGTACATCCGGATATACACTCATTCAGGATGCCGGAACCTTTAGTGAAGAAATCGATTGGTCATCTTGGGCTTCTATGTCAGGCTCGAGAATCGATCATGAACGAACCATCGATATCCATAATTTCGAAGGACGATTACGGGTCCCAACAGGTCCAAACAGTTTCGACCAATGTACTTGGACAGTGGATCACGTTCTCAATACGTATCATTACACCACCACTTGGTATAGGACCGAAGTGCATTACGGAGGCAGTGCGGGCAATCAAGGGTGGAACTCGGGTAGCCAAAGCAACTTAACGGAGATCCCACTTCAAAGAACAAATTTTGTTCTGGCTCCGAACTGTCCTTTTACAAGTAGTTCGATACAAAATCTTTTCTTGGGGGATGAACTTCGAGGTCATGAACATCAATGGAACAATGGAAATGCGATGCTCAATCATCTATTGTGGAATCCAACGCTCAATCAATGGATAGATTGGTACGCACCACAGGCTCTCGGTCCGCAGATATTTGGAGTTGGTGGAGTAAGGGCTGGTAACTCTTGGTACTCGTATAATTATTCGAACTGGGTAGGGGATGTTGATGAATTTCGTTCGTTTACTGTACCTGTTGAAGCCAATCACAAGATTGATATCTCCGTCGCTGTATATGATCAAGATGGAGATGGTGTTCTTGCCTCGGATGATTGCGATGATACGGACCCTAATTCTACAATCGTTGCAACAGATGGTGACTGTGATGGTTCATTGACTGCAGACGATTGCGATGACGGGGACAATACCATCCATTCTGGTGCTGCAGAGATTTGGTATGATGGTGTGGACCAAAATTGTGACGGGTTGAGTGATTATGACCAAGATGGCGATGGGATTGATCAAAGTACCGATTGTGTTGATACAGATGCGTCGATTTATCCAGGAGCTCCAGACGCTTGGTACGACGGTGTAGATTCAGATTGTGCTGGTGACAACGATTATGATCAAGATGGCGATGGTTTCGGTAGTCTTCAGTATTTACAAGGTGGGGATTGTAATGATGGTGATGCGTCAGTTAACCCAAATGCGACAGAATATTGTGACGGAATAGACCATGATTGTAATTTTCTAGACTATGAGCCGGGCTTAGTGACACACACTGATTCCAATGGTACTCAAAACAATTTGTCCAGCATATCTTCAACGCCTCGAAATGGGAACAGCAGTTTTGCAAACATTGCTGGTGGTCAGCTGGATATTTGTGAAGGTACTTATTACACAACAATCGTGGCTGACGAAGACTTAGAAATATATGGGCACGGAAGTGTAATCATTGATGGCGAGGATACAGATCCCGGTATTCATGTTGCCAATCCAAATAATTCTGGGGGCGTTGATGTTATCATTGACGGAGTTCATTCCGATAACTCTTACAACGATTATTACGGGACTATTCTATCGAATGGAGACTACATGACAGTAGCTGGTGGACTATCTTGTGTTGCAGGGAGTTCATTATATCCGGTTGGAATTCAGTTAAACAATGTGGAGTTTACAGGAAGCGAAGGTGGTCTTGGTGGTGCAATCTATTCAAGTCCGTGGTGTGATATTGATGCCACAAATCTGACGGTTCAGGGTGGTGTTGCCCAATACGGAGGGGCAATGTATGTTCGTGCTTCTCTTACAATGACGAATGCGGACTTAAACTTGAACAGCTCTTCTGGGAGTGGTGGTGCCATTTTCATTGATGGGAATAAGTTTACCCCCAATTACTCCAGCGGTGCGTCTGGTGATTCGATTCCATACGAAATAGTTGAAATTGAGAATTCAAATATCTCTTACAACCTTTCTGATGGCTACGGTGGTGGCTTGTATATTAAAGACATGGGAACAGTTTTGGATACTGTTACGATACAAGGCAATGTGGCAGATTATGGTGGCGGGATTTATCAAAGGGAAGCCAACACATTTGTATCAGACGGGTCTATTGAAGACAATATCGCAAATGTAGGCTCTGCTATTCGTCTATATGACAATGATGGAACAACCAATATGTTGACGTGTGCCGCTGCAGCACCGATCACTGGTAATTCTGGTCAGGCTGCAACTTCTGGCGCAGTTCACGTCACCGGAGCAGGAAGTGTCTTCACTAGTGAGAGCTGCATCATCGGTGGAAATTCCGGTACGTACGATGTCTATCAAACTGATTTGGGCGGTAGCGCGTACAGTTCTCAAGGTGGAAACTGGATCGACTTCTATGCAGATAGCAGCGTATCTTATGAAGATTGTATGGGTACTACTGACACAAATAGTGATGGCAATATTGGTTTCGACGATCCATACTGTACTCTCGATATGGGAACCAATGTGTTGTCTAGTCAACGGGTGAGGAACGTTGAGTTCAATTCATGTTCCAATTCAATGCCGGGTAACCCAATGGATTCATTTGTGGTTCCATATGGCGACCTTCACTCTAGTGGTTGTGTAACGACTGAGGTGTTGGCAGGTCATTCCAATGACATTTATGTGAGTGTATTGTCAGATACGTCGGAAGAAACCTGTGTAGCAAATGAGAATAATACTGGTGGAACTTCAAATACAGAGGTGAGTGTCTTTGTTGAGCGAAGCGAGGCTCTAACACCAAATTTAATAAGCACCCGCGTTTCAGTACCACGATCTGACCCAAGTAATGTACAAGTGTATACCTCAGTTGAACACGGTCAAGACTGCGACGGTAACTGTTGTTATGATGTATTGATGCTGGATGACTATGGCGACGGTTGGAATGGCGCTGAGCTTCAAATCTACGAGGGGTTCAGTGTGGTTGAAACATTGACCTTGGCAGATGGTTATCAAGGCTGGGGGACCTTCTGTATTGAAGCCAATCTTCCGTGGTTTCTCTATTTTGATGACACCAACCAATCATGGGATGACGGTGAGACTCTAGTGGTGATGCAAGGAAATAACTCTGGTGGGTCGACGACCATGTGTACCATTGGTACAGATATGGATGGTGTCGGTATTGTAACCGATTGTGCTCCCAATAACGGGGGAGTGATGTACTGTCAGTAAACTGCTTGACAGTATTGCAATGTTACTCTGAACGATGTTCCGTGTATTGGAGATCTTCGACTGGAAAGTTGCGGGTCTCCAATCGGTTTAGCAGCTCTTCTAATAAGTCTTCGTCAAGCACTGGGGTCCGAGCCAAGATCCACAATGTCCCAACACTGGCTACGGCTGCAAACTCATATGGTTCATCTGTCGTTGCACCATCTAGTTCGACGACATTATACGGTGCTTCAAATCCAAATCCAAAATCTACAAGCAGTTTGGCATAGCTATCATCGATGAATCTGGCAGAACCGCGGATGGTGTTTTCCTGACCATCGAGAGATCCCAAATAGCAACGATTGAAAACGTTGATACTAGTTTCATCTCTAAGTGTGTACTCAGCGGTGGTTCCCGAACACGAAGATTGCTGCGAACTGGGGGTCGACGCTATTTCGTACCAAAGTCCTAGATAGCGTGTGGGTTCAACAGACTCTACGGTTGTACTCCCATCGGTTGCCAGAGGAGCAAAAGATGGCGCCACAGTTACAGGAGCAGTATCCTTGGATTCGGGGGCAGAGCATGCAAAATGCAACAATAATAAAGGATTCATGATTTAACCTCAATAAATAACAATTGTTATATATCTTTGATTTGTTTCGAGACAAATTTAGTTCTATTTTGAATGAATATTTCTTCCTATCGTATACAATGACAGCAGATATTTACTTGGAGGCTTTTATGTTCGCATTAATCACACTGTTATCTTTCGCTCAGGCAGACGAGGCACACGACTCTGATGTATACGTACCTGGTACTGAAGAGCAAGCGAACAACGGTAATAAGAAACAAGGTGGCAATAAGAAAGGTGGCAATAAGAAAGGTGGTAACGGAAAAGGAAAGGGCAACGGAAAAGGTAAGGGTAAGGGTAACGGTCAAGGGAAGAAAAATCCCCAAGGCAATGGTCAAAAGAAGGGACCCAATGCTGGACAAAAAGGCCAACAAGGAAAAGGCAACGTTAAATGGAAGAAATATAAAGAAGAGCACAACGTCATCTTTAGACCTGAATTGGGGATGACAAGTATACGATTGGACTCACAAGACCAATCTGTGAGCGGAGCCTCCGTTGGTCTCAGTATTGGAAATGAGAAGACCAAACGTTTGAAAGCGGCCAATGTCGGTGTCTACAATCGCTCAAGAGTGTATGGTTCAGTGGGTATGGGCGGTTCGTTGAGTTCTTACGATTTACGTATGGGTAGTGTTGTGGGTGTCAAAGTGCTTCATGCGGAAGTGGAAGCTGGACTCGATTTGCTACGACATAAGGCCGATTCATCCCAAACCGATATTGTGGATTTTCAAGCCAGCAATGGTTTTGGGGTTCCGGTTCAGGCGTTGTTTATCTCTGATTTGTTTAAATTGAAAGTGGGTGCTGAACCACGTTGGTATTTTGATGGTCAGCCTCGTACAGCCGTGGATTGGGATTCTCATCCTACCGCTGGTGATTTACCGGTTGCTCCACTTGGAGATGAGTTCTCTTGGACGGTTGGATTTCGATCGGGGTTCTTTGGACTCTCTTATGAGCAACTGATGATGAATGGTGGGACGCAGCATATGGTCCTCTTCGGTCTTCAACGCTGATTTGAAGGGGGTAAATGGGTAAGAACCTGCCTTTGGAGTCGTCGCATATTGTGAATATAACTCCTTCGTCCTCATTCAAGTTCTTCCTCCATTTTCCCCTTTTCATATGGGGTGATCGGATGTGTCGGGATCGACCTGGTTTCGAAACCATCGAATAATGTGAATATAGCTTCTTAGTCCTCATTCAGATTCTTCCTCTATTTCCCACTCTTCAAATGAGATGGTTTGGTGTCTCGATATGAATACGGTTTTGGAGTTGTCGCATATTGTGAATATAGCTCCTTCGTCCTCATTCAGATTCTCCCTCTATTTCCCCCTCTTCAAATGGGGTGAGAGGGTGTTTTGTGCTGGATCTGGTCTTAGAGTTGTCGCATCTCGTTTGAATGATTCCGTGTCTTTGTTCGCAATGTACGGTTTGACATCGTAGATGAGTATTTGTATATTGGATGTGTATTTCGCTTTAGAACATGTTTCTTTTGAAATGTGTTCCGTGTGGTGTAGCACCATGCGAATCAGTTCTTTTACATCCTCCATAGACTCAATAGTTTAGGAGTGTTTGGTTTATAAACGACACCCCCTACGCTTAATAGGAAGAACACCGATATCAACGGACAGATACGATTATCGTTACCTTCATCTCCTTCAAACGATGCTAGCATCCTTCAAATGATATAAAGGTAACGATAATCGCATCTGACACTGTTTTCCTGACCATGGTTAAAACCATAAAACAGCTTCCGTTCCTATCGGTGTCCTTCCAATATAGAGTATGGAGTTTCGTTTAAGCTAACCAAACAAACAAGAGTCTATCCCAAGACCCGTACGGAAATACAATTCCCGGTTTTTGAACTGGGACCTTTT
Organism: uncultured Pseudomonadota bacterium; assembly: GCA_937911635.1. GTDB lineage: Bacteria > Myxococcota_A > UBA796 > UBA796 > UBA796 > CAJWHX01. The sequence continues at coordinate 6,975 of CALDQI010000546.1, forward strand.
GTTTTTTTATGGTCCAATTTGGCGATACTAGACAAACTTTTGGGGTTGGATTGTAGAAAAAAAATAGCAAACAGCCCTTGTCAAAATTTAGATGGTGTTCAAAATATAACTGTCAACGTTAAGTTGATATTCTACTTTAAACTTTACTTTTCACTAAATATATTTTGAGGTTTGCCATGCATTCTCTATTTTTTCACAACCCTTTATCCCACACCAATACAACTCGAAACACCCCGCACACAGATGCAGACATTTATGAAAATGAACATGCATTTTGGCTTGAACTGGCTGTACCTGGATTTGATAAAGAGGATTTCACCATCTCCGCTTCAGAGCATCAGTTGGTGTTGAAAGCTGAACGGACACGGACCATTCCAGAAGCATTCTCAAAGATTCAAGAAGGCTCGTTGGTCACTAGTTGGGAACGATCGTTCCGTTTCAAGCAACCCATCAATGCTGAGTCTGTTGAAGCGCTTGTTACAAACGGTGTACTGACATTGACCATTCCCAAGAAAACCCAAGAGTTCTTGGTTTCAGTACAGGCTCGATAGTTACGCGATCTCTGATTTTGGTTGCCAACCCATCAGGAAGAAGTGCCACAAGAGGGAACTTTGACTGGGAGTGACGATGCGATGTGCAACACCATCGATTCGAAACTGCAAGAGGTTGGCAATCTCTACTGAGATACCAGTGATCTCTTCATGAGGTACCTGCCATACGTCGTTTGGAGTGGTGATTTTCAATCCCTCGACGGTAAGTTCTAAAGTGCCCTTGTGGAACAGTTCCATTTTTTTGGTGTCTGTATTTCGTTTGAGAATGGTTGCTTCTGGACACGATAGGGCAACGCCCGTCTTGTCGAATGTGCTTTCATCTAGCTTTGGATTGTCTCCAAAATGTTGGGCGATTCGGTCAAATGCTGTAGCAACCGTCATCTCATTCTCACCTAGCATTTTGTTTTCAACAGTCAGTTCCCACGTTTGAGAACACTGCTTACACTCAACGCAGTTTCCATTGTCAGAAGATACTGTCAAACCATCGAGTACAAAGCAGCTTGGACAGGCCCACAAATACTTTGGCAACCCATGGGCCATTCGAAAACCAAATGTTCTAGGGTTGCCCACAATTTTTGGTTCAATTGTGATCTTTTGTATGACATCTTGCCAGATATCATCTACAGAGCAGTCGTCTCCATACTCATAGGGACCGTCGTACTGTACTTCAATGGGTACCCATCGTGGGTAGGTCGCCCAGCGTGGTTGAAATAGACAGGCGGTCGGCAATCTGACAAAGACCACTTTACACCCTAGTCGTTTTATCAGTCGACCGATCCCTTTACTTACCGGACCAATACGCCCATCCCAAGATCGATTTCCTTCTGGAAACACCAAAATGGAATACCCAGCTTCATAGTTTTCTTGCAGGAGGCGCATAGAGTTGCGATCTTTCGTATACTTCATCTTCGGAAAACATCCGCACAATCTGAGCCAGACACCTAGATAGGGGACATTCAGAACGGCTGCGCTAGCCATAGACTTGATGCCTCTAGGTACGTAGATGCCTGCCCAAAAGGGATCGAACATGCAAGAATGATTTCCAAGTAGAAGGTATGGTTCCGTCTTGGGCAGCTTATCCATGTCTCTGAGTCGGACCCTCCACATAAAGAATCCGATAGTTCTCAATGTCAATGTACTACATCTGTAGACCACACCATGCCAGAAAGGCATACCGTACAGCCATTTTGTGGTTTGTTTGGGTTTGTGCATATGCAACATCCAGTAGATTTGTTCAATCGTATTCTAACAAAGAATGAGTGCACTCTCATCATTGTAAAGAGATTATTTTGGCGGCATCTTCTTCCAAAAGTGAAATTGCTAAGAAGTGTCTGTTGATCCGTAGCAGTCCTTCATGACCTAGCAAGTCGATGTAGGCTTTCGCTGGAGAGGCTGACTTTCGTAAATCCACTTGGATCCATTTGAAGCCATCTTCCACCAATTTGATTCGATCGTCTTCAGAAAAGACTGGTTGCAAGGGGTGATTCTCTTTTGCGAGGAGTTCGATGGCGCGCAACAGGCTGTTGTTATCACAATACTCGACATGTTCCTTTGGGCGAACGGTATCTGCCCCAGGACCTGTGAGAATCGGTTGTTTGTGAAACATTTGTTGAATGAAGGCATTGCCAGATTCTTCGACTGGAACGTGAATGATCCCGCCCGGTAAGACTTCTGTAACCATCAATACATCTCGATCGGCTTTGAGGGCTGACGTCGCAGGTTTGTTTGGAATGCCATCGATGGTATTGGAGAATAGGATTCCCGCGATCGATAAACTCATTACCCAAAAAGCAAAACTGGATTTATCTTTGATATAGTCCTCAATCTGAGCCCATCCCATCGATGCTGAAATGCCGATGACCAAAATTGGCGTGACCACCAACCGCTCAGGAAAACCACACCGCTCCATTGGGGGGAATACCCAATGCAACAACGCATTTGTGGTAGGCACCCAAATCTCTCCAAAATTAAACGCAGAGGGAAGGGGTAAGAACAAAGCGAGACAGGCTCCGAGTATCCATGGCCAGCGCTGTTTGAATGCAATGGGGATGAATGAGAGTCCCCAGATCCACCACAATGTTGTTGGTAAAGTGTTCCGAGTGACGGCTTCGACGAAACTGTCCCAAGAAGAAATGTGTGCCACAGAAGTCAGAGGGATCGTCCTCCCCAAAAAGGTCCACTCTGTCCAAGTAGTTGGCTGCAGGTCATCGAATAGACTACCCCCTCCGCTCAAATAATGTGCACTGAGTCTCCAAGTACACATGGCTGCAATGGCAAGAGCAACTCCGCTCAATCTCAGACCATCTTTGATTCGTGGCAGAGAGAAAGTTCGAAAATTGGCAGGGAGACTTATCGAACTCAGCGCTGCAATGATGGCCGCGATAAACCCCAATGAAGCCCCGCCAAACCAGTAGGTTAAACATGCCCCAGCCAGCATCGCACCTCCAAAGAAGCTCCATTTCAATGTGTTTGTCTTACGCAGTTGTGTCAGTTTCAAGATGGAGATCAAAAATAGAGCGTGGAACCACCAATGGATTTGGGTGGGTCTACCGTGAAGTAGTTCTTCAGCGACCACATCGTTGTGTATACATACGCCTGCCAAGCCAAGTGCAATTGGCAGTGAGACGTTGGTTTGTCTAAAAAGCACGGCGAGCAACACGCCATTTAACCAAAGGGTGATGAATACATGCAGATTGTAAAACCCAGGTATGCCTATCCATTTTACGTATGGATAAGCGAGAGCTGCATCAGCCCAAGCAAATCCTGTGTTTAGTCCCACATCAAATCCAATAGGAGCATAGACATGTGGCATCGTTGTACTGGCATTTCCATCTACTAGAGCCGAAAAATGGTCAAATATCCAAATGGTTCCTTGAAGATCGGTGGTGTCACCAAGAAAAAACTCTTTGTCATCACCAAAAAAAAACACAGACTGTAGGGCCTGCAAGTATGAGGACTGGTTTGCTGATAGGTCCCAAAATACCGGGGTGAACCACAGCCAAGCTGCCAGGGCTGGAATAAAGATGAGCAGCAATGTGTGGAAAAAACGGGGGAAAGTCATAGCATGAAACCGATTTAGGGTCCACAATCGGACATCTTTATGCTAACCTATTTTTATATCGGCGGAAGGGGCTGAAACGTTAAGGGGTTGGTCATGAAAAAACAATACAACGGAATCTTAGAGCACATTTGCAATCGAACCAATGATGTGAAGTCCGCAGAAGGGGACAACATTAAGTATCCGAAGGTCAAACGCGCATATCAAGTGGAAGATATATCTGCAGAGATCTGATGCTATTGTACAGCTGATTCTTTGAATCAACAGAGTCCATCTTCTTTCTATGCAGTCCAGCATATCTTTGTGTTGCATTTAGAACATGTTCCCTCCAGAATTTTCGCTACGGTTCTTCACATGACTTACATCATGCAAAAATGATGCCGAACTTTACTGTGAACAAGGTTTTGACTGCCAACCTCTAAATGTGCTATATGTGGATATATTCTGGGATGAAGTACATGCATAGAATTCAAAATACATTGGTTACACTGGGACTTCTCACGTTTTCAGGGTGTAACTTCATTTCTGATGAGGAACTTGCCTACAGGCAAGGTGCAAACTCTGATTGTTCAGAGCCGTGGTTCTTGGATGCGGATGGGGATGGTGTCGGCGGAACGGTATCTTTGTTCGCCTGTGAGTCTCCGGGCAAAGAATACACACAGATGACGGGTGATTGCGATGATGAGAATCCACTGATTTCACCGATAAGTGTAGAAGATTGCTCGACTGATCTGGATGAGGATTGCGATGGAACACTGAATGCTGCTGATCCTTCGGAATTGAGTGCCTCGTCTTGTCTCGACTGGTTTGCCGATCGCGATGGAGATGGGTTTGGTGACGACGCTGATATCCGCTGTGATTGCGTGGCTGATGATATCTACACCGTCCTAGAAGGGGGAGACTGCTACGATCAACTTACCATAGTCAATCCGGATCAAGAGGAGATTTGTGGTGATGGGTTTGACAATGACTGCGATGGTTCAGCCAATGGTTGTGGTTATACGGAAGACTTTGTCTTGACGGATGGACAGTTGATTGTTGGCGATGTGCCTCAGGCATATAGTGGGAG
>CALDQI010000547.1:0-10356 GCA_937911635.1 uncultured Pseudomonadota bacterium
GGGAACCAGCAATATTTGAAAAATTTAAGGTAAGTGCTAAAAAAAAATCTAATATTAATAGGTCAAGCCTTAAATGGGAAAAACAACTAAACAACTAAGAGGGGATAAGAATGACAATAAATTTTAGAGCACCAGATATAAAAGAGCTAAAACCAAGAATTTTGGTAATTGGAGTTGGTGGAGCTGGAGGCAATGCAATTAATGAAATGATAGAGTCGGGTTTAGAAGGAGTAGAGTTTGTTGCAATAAATACCGATGCCCAAGATTTAAAAGCTAGTAAAGCAAAGGCAAAAATTCAAATTGGTTTAAATTTAACAAAAGGACTTGGAGCAGGAGCAAAAATTGAAATTGGACAAGCAGCTGCAGACGAGTCTCTAAATGAAATAGTCGATCTTTTAAAAGGTGCAAATATGGTCTTTATCACCGCAGGTATGGGCGGTGGAACCGGTACCGGTGTAACACCTGTATTGGCAGAGCTAGCACGTGAGATGGGAATCCTGACCGTTGGCATTATCACGCGTCCATTCTTGTTTGAAGGTCAACGTAGACGCAAGACCGCTGAAAAGGGTGTTGACACCATGAAGCATTGCGTGGACACCCTCATAGCAATTTCCAATCAACGTCTCCTCGCAGCCTTCCAAAACATCGCCCTCAAAGATGCTTTTGTTGAAGTCGATAACGTTCTGTACCAAGCTGTTCGTGGAGTCTCTGACCTTATCAATATGTCTGGATACGTGAATGTCGACTTTGCAGATGTTCAGTCCATCATGGCTGGCAAAGGAATGGGTCTCATGGGGGTTGGAATCGGTGAGGGAGATCGTGCTGTCATTGAGGCTGCTGAATCTGCTGTCAACTCGCCACTCCTCAATGAAATGAGCATGACAGGGGCTCGAAATATCCTCATCAACATCCGTGGTAGCGAATCATTGGGAATCCATGCAATCGATGAAGCCAATCGGGCCATTTCGGAGGCTGCTGATCCGGATGCAAACATCATCATTGGACTCATTGAAGATCCGACGATGGGCAACACCGTTCAAATCACCGTTATTGCAACGGACTTTGAAGATGCCACAACCGAATACACCTCAAATATTGAGCGTCGTGTTGTCGGAGGTGTTCTTCCAGAGGCACCTGACAATGGCAATACCACACCTCAATCAACGGGAACCAACATGACGCGCGGGCAAACCAAAGCGCCATTGTTGAACAATACGCGTAACAATTGGATGATGGAAGAGTTTCACCTCCCTCGGTTTCGCAGATAACGCTTGTTCAGACACCATCTAGAGCAAATAAAGCTACAGCACATATAAGGAGGTCATGTACCTCCTTTTCCTATATTCGCGTTATCGTTGGGATATCGGTCTTCTAGTTCAATGCTGACATCTATTTTTGGAAGGACGCAACACAAGTACCATACGTCCATTCAGGGTGGTTTCAAATACCTCCACTTTTCCAGATTGTATCAACACGTCAAGCAGTTCTTGACGCGGATTTCCTGGTGGAGGACAGGGACCTGTGGGTTTCCACTTGTTCTCAAAGTACCAACGCGTAACAAACCCATCTCGCCCATTGAAATATGTCCACGCTTCAACAAGCTGTTGAAGCAAATCTTGGGCAGTCTGTGTTTGTGGCAGGACAGAAATCCCCTTTTGAGTCGCAAAATCTTCCAATCCTGTACGTAAGTCAATGATATCATAGCAGTGCACTCGCATGGATCTAGATAAACACTGTCCTCCCCATGTAGCTACATAAACCGGTTTCCCAAATGAGTTCACGGCTTCCAATGCGGGGACCAAATCTTCATCTCCGCTAAATACCACTGCAGCATCAAAGGTATCCCGAGCTGCGAGTTGAACCATCTCAGCAACCAAACGCGTATCCACACGCTTTTCAATCTGATAACGAATGCTCGCTTGACAATGAGGACAAGAGGATTCGCGTTCCACGATTGGTTCTCGACGTACAAAGAACCCCCTTTTAATCTCGAGTCCACCAAGAAATCGATCTAGACCAGACTGCTCAGAAAAGCCCGTATAGTAATATGCACCGGTCATCCGAGCTTTTGTATCGATTGAATTGACGACCCAATCGGCTAGCAACTCATAATTAATTTCCCAGCTGGTATATTGAGACCGTAGGGCCCGGTAGAAATTGTTGCCATCAAAAAATAGCGCGATACGCATGGTACACCTCAAAAAATAAATTCAAACATAAACAGTAAACATAAAAGTACAGTGTAATCACCATGACACAGCCCTTAGAATATTTCAAGATGTTCGGTGCAATTGTTGCACTCTGTTTACCATTGGGATGCACATCCGACATCGCTTCAACTCAAAATCAAAAAATTGAGCAACGTTTGAACTCCTTGCAAACGCAGAGTCAACAATTAGAAGAGACAGCTTTTGAGATTGAAAGTCAAATCGATGAAATTCGACGAGCATCTCCCGATACACGCAGTGATGAGATTGAAACGTTACACACGCAATTCAAACGGTTAAAATCCACTCATGAGGCACTACAAAAGGAAATGCGCGGTCTACGACAGGAACTATCTATCGGTCGATAGAGACAAATAACCGACTACTTCAGCAACAGCTGTTCACTTAAAATACTCTGTACGTCTAAGGACAATCTCTCGAAATTAACGTCTACAAACGGAATGCTGTCCTCCAACTGGTCGGTCAGATCAATTACAGTTTGAAATGTTTCATTTGCTTCTGGAGCGTATTCGACCAAGCAAAACTGCCACGACCAGGATGGCTCCGTTCTATCCAACGCTTTTGCAAGCGATGCCATCACAGTCAGTTGCATCGGAGTTGATTCAGCATAGACAACAGCCCTTGTATGGCTTTTTCCTTGATGCAGATGACAGGTTGATGGGGATGGTTCCAGATGAAACTGTTCTGCTCTCTTCGACCACCACTGCACGGGATCGGTCCCTCTATCCAACGCCCAGTATGCACGGCGCAAATCCTCTTGATTCACAGACTGCACCCCCGTTGGTGGAACATGAATCCTCAATGTCTCTGGTGCGCATGCCACACTTAGACTACCGAGTACTGAACATGTGCTTAACAATACTGATGATCTTTGAACCATCGAATGGTCGCCTCTATCGCATGTTCAATCGGTTTTGGTTCCACACCCAATTCTCGAATCATCTTCGCCCCCGTACGGAAACGATTTTCCTGCATCGACCGCAATACGTGAGGATCCAGTCCTGCAAAACGATGTGGATCAAGGGCTATGAGTGGTCCACCGATGGCACTCAGCAGCTGCGTTCCCATCTTCGGAACTGCGAAATTGGGTGGCTTCTTTCCTAAAACGTCCGCTGCTTTCGTCAACAAATCTCGATAGGTTAAATTGTGTGCACCAAGTAAATACCTCTCACCACGCACCCCTTTTTCCATTGCAGCAATATGAGCATCCGCACAATCATCGGCACCCAAGAAGCACTTTCCACCTTTTGGATACACCGGTAAACGTCCTTTACAGAGAGACAAAATCATCTGACCAGAGGTTGGCTTTACATCCCATGGACCCAAAATGTAATCTGGATTGACGACTACAGTATCCAACTCTTCCCAACCAAGTACCAAGTCTTCACTCTGCAATTTGGTGTTGTAATAGTGCCGTAGCGCACCTCTCCTACCATAGATATCATTGAGAGGAATTGACCAGTCTTCGCAATCATTATTTGGATCTGGGAGTGTTTTGGTGAAGCCAACAGTGATGCTGGACGAACAGTGTACAAATCGGCGAACATTTGCTTGTTCAGCCGCACGAAGCAATGCACGAGTACCAAAGATGTGCACTTGGGTCATCCGTGACAACCCTTCGGGCGACGGATCAAATATTCCAGCCAAGTGATAGACACCGTCTGCACCCTCCATCACTGCCGCGAGGTCATTGACCTCGGTAGACTGATCAAGCAGTGGAATTGCATGAAGCCCAACAGCCAGTCCTTCAACGAGCAAATTGGGCTTGCGGATGATGCACTCGACTTGATGTCCGTGTGCGAGAAGTGCTCTGACCAAGTTGGCACCCAAAAAGCCAGTGGCTCCTGTGACGACGTACTTGGCCATTTGACACTCCTACATAAAAATACGGCTTAACGTTGCTTAAACAACTCGCGAGCAATGATCATACGTTGGATCTGCGAGGTTCCTTCATATATCTGGAAGATCTTAGCATCGCGCATGAGTTTTTCAACTGGGTACTCCTGTGAATATCCATATCCCCCATAGATCTGTACCGCGTCGGTGGTGATTTGCATCGCCATATCAGCACAAAATGCTTTCGCCATCGAAGCGTACATCGTGTTCTGCAATCCAGCATCTTTTTTCGCTGCTGCTTGCCAGCAAAGCAAACGACCCGCCTCAATATTCATCGCCATTTCTGCGAGTTTAAACTGAATCGCCTGATGCTTGGCAATGGGTTTACCAAAAGTGCGACGCTCTAAGGAATACCCTTTTGCGTACTCATAAGCAGCACGAGCGACACCTACAGCAGCAGCGGATACAGCAGGACGGGTATGATCAAAAGCATTCATCGCCAGCATCCAGCCCATTCCAACTTCACCAACCACATTCTCGTGAGGTACAACGACATTTTCAAAATTCACAGAACGTGTATCTGAAGCGCGCTGCCCCATATTGTGCTCTTTACCGCCAATAGAAACCCCTTCCCAGTCTCGTTCTACGATGAAAGCTGTCATCCCCTTGTATCCTGCAGATTGGTCGGTGTATGCAACGACAAAATACCAATCGGCAACACCAGCATTGGTGATCCACATTTTGTTGCCATTCAAAATCCAGTTGTCGCCATCGCGAACGGCAGTGGTTTGTAGACTGGACACATCAGACCCAGCACCTGGCTCTGTAACTGCATAGGCAGCCATAATTGGTCGACCATTCTTTAAATCAGAGACTTGAGGTGTCAAATACTTTTCAATCAACAGCCGATCTCCACTGACAAGAATCGGTGCTTGAGCCAAACCATTGGCTTCCATTGCTGTTCCAATTCCTGAACATCCCCATGCGAGTTCTTCAGCTATTAAAATGCCTTCTACGTGACTGGCACCAAGTCCGCCAAACTCTTCAGGAACATGTACATTCATGAGACCAGCTTCCCATGCTTGTGTGAGTACATCCCATGCATACTCCCCTGTTGAATCGTGGTGGGCTGCAGCTGGTCGAATGACGTCCGCAGCAAACTCGCGCGCGGCTTCTCTCAGCATTTCTTCGCGTTCAGATAAATTAAACGTAATACCTTCTGACATGGTTTTGAACCTCTTGGTTGAATCGGGTTGAAATAAAACTCAAAATACAATAGATTGTAACCCCAAATGCAAACCTTGCCATAGAAAACTGCGTTCGTATACCCCTCTTTTGATTGCAAGATAGTGCGATGGTCATTACACAGAATCAAGATACAGTTGTTACAGTAATAGGTAGACAGTTATGATCCGATCAACTCCAACGCCAAATCCAGATGCCTTTCTCTTTCAAGTGCAAGAGACACTAATCCCATCCGGAACCTATGAGTTCTTTCACGATCAAGATTTATCTGATTCGCCACTGGCACAAGCAATATTGGAAATCGACGGGTTGGAGTTATTGATGATAGCCCCTCGATTCATCACCGTGCGTAAGTTTTCAGAAGAGTCGTGGATGGAACTCCTCGATGAAGTCACCGCTGCGTTTGAAGATTTTTTAGCCAGTGGTCAAATGGCAGTGATTGAGTCTGAGCAAATCCGTACTGAACAAGCTAGTAATGAAGTTGAAGCGAAAATCTTGGATATCTTACAAGAAGAAGTTCGGCCAGCCATCGCCCAAGATGGTGGGGACTTCATCTATCACGGCTTTGAAGATGGCATGGTCAAACTAGAACTGATAGGCGCATGTGGAACCTGTCCTTCTTCGACTCAAACGCTACATGTGGGTATTGAAAACCATTTGATGAGTGAGATCCCAGAAGTCAAAGGTATTGAACAAATATTTTCTGACTAACATTAGAATAATGAGCGAACCATCCTAAATCCGATATGTGGGGAGCCACTTTGACTAGCCCACTGAAATCGAGAGTGCGTCGACACGATTTTATGTTCAGCCCATGAACCACCACGAATCACCAGCTCTTTACCAAAGTTATCAAGTGCACCCGTCATGTGAGGTCGTTTCCGATACGTATACGGATCGTACAGCCCATAAACAGTCTCCCAAACATTTCCTAAAGCATCATATATTCCGAATGCATTTGGAAGTTTTGTACCAACGCTTTGCGTTCCAACATCCATAAAGTAAGCATACTGATCATACAATCGGTGGTCACCAGAACCAAGTCCCATTCCGTCTGCTAAATATTCCCACTCCGGTTCGGTAGGAAGTCTCCAGCCGTCTGACTCTTGATTCCAAGATTTAGACATACTCAACGGGTTCCCTTCATCTAATTCAAATGTGTATGCCGGCGTTAAACCATCCAACTTAGATCTGCGATTACAAAGGTCAAGCATCTGACGAAATGTAAGTGATTCAACTGGAGCCAAACTCATTTCATGAAAAGGAGACTCCGTTTTTAGACCCCATTTTTTCGACTGGTAGTGAGTAATCGGATAGCGAGATGCCAACAAATCCCATTTTAGTTCGACAGTTCGTTCGGGGATATGACTGCCTCGACCAAATTCTTTTGGCAATCCTTGTGTATAGGTTAACGCAGGCAACACAACCGTTTGATTTAGAGCACTATCAAACAATGGTGATAATGTACGGAGGTTTTCAGGCGTCGGGAATAAACCGCAAATGCGAATGGCAAGTTGATTCAAAACACTGATTTGAGTACCTAGTAAACATGCATTGAGTTGATGAACCTCATAAAGGAATCGCAGACCACAAGCATACAAATATATCGGACTATCAGCATTCAATTTCTTGATCCAATAACGAGATTGCGGAGGATTAAACCAAAACTGGGCCAACTGTTGGATTGCTTCTTTGGGTTGAAACTCAGCTATCATCGCAAACTGACACGCACTCTCAAGACTTCGAATTCCTTGCAAGATTTTGATTGTTTCGGTCGGTAAGTCTTCCCAAACGCCCTCTACGTTGCTTCGAAGATGGGCTGGAATAAGATGCTTAAAGGTACTGATCGTTGCCAGATTTCCATTCGAAGCATTCTGATTATGAGAAACTTGATTGTGCCACTGCTCAATTGCGCAGTTTATTTGCTGTGCTGCTTTTGTATTGGGAAAGGGGTGAACTCTAGATATCTCTAATAGTTTGTTATACATGAGTTGTCTGTCGACAGTTTCAAAGACAGTGCTTAAATTTGACAATACAGCGACTACATCATCTGCTGTGAGTTCATTGACAGACTTATGTAGTACTTTCCGAGTCAAGGTATGAATATCTGGTCGTTTTTCTCGGGGTATAGCTTGAAACATCTTGGATGTCGCTTGAACAAATCGCGTCATAACATAGCCTTGTGTCTGTCTGTCATAAAAGAGATCCCATCAGTTCCTGCAGTTCTGCCACTTTATCCAAAGCCTCTTGAGAACTGAGCCACTCTGCACGCAATTCTGTCTTGGATTCGCCATTTAAAGAGCGTCTTCTCATATTCAAGAGAGTGTAGGCTATTGCATGATAATTGTGGTCTAGAACAATCTGGTTGCGAATATATCGTTGGTGAAGATCTGTAAATAAATCCTGTTGCTTGTTCAAGTCTAAACGATTGTAGTCTCTGGATCGCCAAAAGGCTTGATAGTGTTGTGTTAGCAGAATCAGATCTGACAAACGTGTCCCCTGTATAATCTTCAAGCGCCTATCCTTTTCGATATCTTCAACACTATTGGATGTAATTGAGTCAAACAGTGCATTGGCTTGCTCCGCATACAACTGTAATCGCCAAAGTTTCTCGATCAACGTAGTGGACATTTCCTGTATATCTAAACCTATCTTCACCTCAGATTGATCAGCATTAAAAGCCCATGACGAATCTGTTAAATCTAAGTATACCAACTGACTACACTGCTCTAAACTAGTGGGCAACATTTGCAAATAATTCCCGCCAATTTTCAATCCCCACAGGCCCAACTCTCCTATCCATTCAGGCAAACTTTTCAATCCACATCCAGATACGTCTAAATAAGCAAGGTTCGGTAATTTACGGATGTATTCAGGCAATTCTGTCAATCGATGGTCATTTATATTGAGAAACTCCAAATGAACTAGTCTTTCACTGATTTGACCATACGATGCTGGCAAATGCAATACTCTCAACTGTGTCATTTCATTGACCGTATGCTGGATATACCGTGCAGTACAGTTTCGAAGGTCTAACTCTGTAATCGTACTGGTTTTCAAAGCACTCGGGATATCATACATCTCATTATGGGCGATAGAGAGAAATCTCAACTTCGGTAACTTCGCTACAAATGGAGATAGAGAAAAACTGTCTACTCTACTGCGGGTAATATTGCGATTGACAACATCAAGAAGATTGGACATCTCAAATCGATTCAATGTTAATGACTCTATGTCATGAATGTGCTGAATGTCCTCCGGTATGAAGTCGTAATGATTCAATACCAGTTTTTTGATTGGTTTAATGGTTCCTTTATCGCCTTGCAAGGTATCATTGAAGGTTCTTAATGCATGTAGTATCTGATCTTCAACAGCCGGTCCCTGAGTCAATTCTTCAGACGTTGACGTTCTTGACTCCTCTGAACGATGAAGAACCGTTCTTTGTTCTTCTACCGTAAGTTGACCCAATAGAGCTAAAATTGTCGAGGTCTGCATCCTCTCCGACAACGATATAAGTACTGAATGCTGATCGACTTGAAACTTGGTACCATCGTAATAGACACCCTCCAGCAATATCTGTGAGATATCAGACTTTTGCGTAGATTTCCGAAGGATCAGAAGCGCCCGAAAATACTCTACTGGATCTCCACTTAACAATGCTGTTTGAATATCTTCCAACGTATCAGATGGCCACTCTACATCTGAACACTCTTTGCGTTCAACGACATATACATCTTGTAATCCATCTTCATAAACATCAATCCCCCACTGTTTCATTCTTTCAATATTGGTTTGATGATATTCCAGAAGCCCCTCTTTCCAATCCATATAGAAATGAAGAACATTGGGATGATTGCTCAGCATTTCATTGAGTGTTTCCCAATCATAATTCTCTCGCACACTTTGAGATTCGGACATAAACTGCGTCAGGTCTTCTTGTGTCTTCGCCACCCATAAACCACAGGAATCAGAGCCATGAGCCATTGAATCATCTAAGATAGGGACTCCTAGAACTTGCCACGCCAATAAAAATTGCTGGTGCGAACTGGAACCATAGGGATATTCTAAACTCACATGAAACTTCATTGCTGAACCTCTTGTACATTAGCCCGAGTATAACATAATCACCTGCTAAGATTACAACAATGACTGTTGCACGGGCTGAACAGATAACTTGTTCATAATTGTTCGAGCTTGCTCAAAATGCTCACTCGGCACAAACAATCTTGAAATACTGGCTACGAATTGAGATTTCCCGAGCGCCGCAGACATGGAATACAATGGCTCTACCGCCTTCCCTTCTACAGCAGACTTCAATACATAAATCGGCTCTTGAGTGGCTTTGAGTTTCGAAAAGGAAGACCCATGCATCGTCGATGAATAAACGGGAATACCTGCCTCTTTCAATATCTGCTCTCGACTATACAAGTCCACCTCTTCGGGTGTTCCATGGCTCTCAAATACCACTTTGTAAATATCCTGTTCGACAACTCGCCGAGCGATGTGGATCTTTGATTTGCGTAGATGGACATCTAAATCAGCATCATCAATGTACAAATAGGCATCCAAATCACTGGGGATTTGATATTCACAGTCTGGATGTTGTACAAACTCTTTCAGCATCACTTCAAGTGCCGTCGACTTCTTGTGAAAATACACCATTAAAAACATATGGTAGCGAGAAATCAGAAAATGATCGAAGGCGTAGAGGGCCCGTCTGTGAAGAGCCAGACACACTTCATTTTCAAATCCGATCGCCCTAGACAAATGATTGTGGAGCCAAGAAATGTCAACCTGACCGTATTTTACGCCCGTACACAATGAATCTCGAACCAAATAATCTGATCGATCCATATCCAAGTTCGAAGATATCAACTGAGAAAACAACGGTCGTAAGTTGCACCCTTTGTCCATAAAGAAATCATCTTCAATCACCCTAGAACTATCAACCAATGCCGCCACGTGATCGGCTGTGAAGTCAAACTGCGAAGCTATCACATTCGCTAAGGATGTCCGGGTCAATATCGATATTGTATATTCTTCATGC
>CALDQI010000548.1:0-4548 GCA_937911635.1 uncultured Pseudomonadota bacterium
TGACAAATCTAGTCTCAGATGACAAATCTAGTCTCGGTTGAATAAAGCAATGTGAAATTCAGTAATGAATACCGCGCAATCTTTCACAACTTCATAGAACGACTCTCGAAATTCAATTGGAGGATTGATTTGTAAACAAGATTGAACCACCTGAAACAAGGTATTGGGAGCGTTGGTGGCAAAAGAATACAAATTCTGAATGAGGACATTCAGCGCCTGCATCCCTTCAGCGAATTGCCCGCGGGCCAACAATACCGATGGGTATGTATTCAGATATCCTGAATTAATGGCCACCTTGCCTTCAGTCTGTTCAATATGCTCCAGATGCTTATTCCACCCCATCTCGAGCGCTTCGAGGAATCCTTGATTGTCTCCTACGGCGTGTCGTTCTAATGCAAGATAGGAATAGAACAATGGAAACTGATTTGGATTTTCTCGATACACCTCTTCAAGCAACAGTAAGTTTCGTAGAGATTTTTCTTTGGATGCACGATAACTAAGGTCTGCGCCCAAATGTACAAAGCTTACCTCTATAAATTTCGCGCCCAATGTATCCAGTGGACCTTCATGGACACGTCCTACCCAATCATTTCCCTCTACATTCTTTAGGATCCTTGGCAAGAAGGTAAAGTCCCCTTTCTGCTCACTTCTTGTAAGGGCTTCCTCAACAGTATCGGTAATGGAATCTGCTTCCGACAATCGAATAAAACAAACCTTCGAATCCTGAGCATTGATCTGTTCACGCAACAACGGACCATCTACGCCATTGAATCGTTCATCCGCATCCAAAGCAAGAACATAATCACACTGAGTTTGGGCTTTGGAAAAATTTCGAGCCGCGGCAAAATCATTTATCCATTCAAAATCAAACACTTTCGCGCCGTGGTCAAGTGCTATCTGCTTCGTGTTGTCTGTACTGCCAGTATCGACAACGATCATTTCATCGACCCAATCTTTAACAGACTCCAAGCAACCACCTAGCATCTCCTCTTCATTCTTCACAATCATACACAGGGCAAGGGTCTTCATTCAGCCTCCAAACGCTCTCATTGTTTAACAAATCTATTCATGTGTGTAACAGTATCGGCAGTTGATTTCACATAATTGAGTGACAGAATTCCTCTGGAAACATTTTGCAAAAACATTCATCTGTGAATAAATTGTATGACACCATGCAATCAGGACATCATGATGACCTTTACAGACATACTCAACTCCGGAAGTTTAGACGACATCGCAAACTGGCTAGACTCTCAGGCCTCAGATGACCGTCTCAAAGCGATACAAAGTCTGAACAAAAAACAACAACGCGAACTGTTTGATAAATGTAGGGAGACTGAACCACTCACACTTGAATATTTCTGCGCAGAGCCAAATGTTGAAGTCATACACGATGGAAAGAATTCACTACCGGCATTCACCACCTTTCAAAAGCGTTTTGTTCGTCTGGATGACGAACGAGTTGTTGGCTACAATCACGCTAGCACTATGGGTTTTATTGGACCTGGGTATTTTGTGTTGAAAGAGACCAGTAATTTATCCGAGGTTTTGCAAAGCCATGGTAGTGTCGTGGTCGATTATTACGAAGTTCTTGATAAAACAACCCCGATTCCAAGTACATGGCCTAAGATCAAAGGCAATCATCAAGGACCACAAATGTTTGTATACAATAAAATGCACGACTTTATGAGAAGGGTCTCGTCCCATGTCTCTATCGGATCTGCATTCAAGAAGGGAAAGAGTATAGACTCGTACTTTTTATTGTGTAGACGTTCTTCTTAAAATTCCACTATACTATCCGAAAGAGTTACAAGATCTTTACGTTTTCTTTGGCAACATCTGCGATTTAAGGTAGATTAAGTATACCCCTTACAACAATCAACGGAGCACAATATGCGTTCATTATTATTTTTGAGTGGGCTTATGCTCACGGCCTGTCTGAATAAAGATACAGATGGCGACGGTCTCACTGATTCTCAAGAGGAAGAGTTCGGCTCCGACCCCGAAGTATCAGACTCCGATGGAGATGGAGTATCCGATGCGGATGAGTTCGACTTAGACTTAGATCCAAACAGTACAGATTCTGATGGCGATGGTTATCTAGACGGCTGGGAGATCGCTGAAGGTACCGACCCTGCAGATGCAGACAGCAGAATATACACAGGGGGTTGGCCATACAACCCAGATAAAGACAGCTATGATGCACCCACTTCCGCTGGTGATGCAAGCACGAATGAAGGCTCCCAGTTGTTGCGCGCTGAACTCATGGATCAGTTCGGTGACATGGTCGACCTATATGACTTCGCCGGCCAAGGAAAATACGTGGCCGTTGACGTTTCTGCAATCTGGTGTCCACCTTGCAACAGCCTGGCCGAAGCCATCGCAGACGGCGATGCCAATGCCGGTTGGGGAGCCGCACCGAAAATGGTACACGACGGTGATGTGTACTGGTTAACCATTCTGGGGGAAAACAACTCTGGTCGCATTCCTACACTTGAGAATCTTCAAGAGTGGTACGAAGATTATCCAGACGACAATGTACCTGTCCTTGCTGACACAGCCAATAGCGACTACGTAAACTCTCTCATTCAAGGTGGATGGCCAACAATTTGGGTGTTTGATGAAAACCTTCAATTGGTTGCTGGACCACGTCCAGACAGTCAAGGTGGACACTACTACGCTTTGGAATACATCAGCAATCTTGAGATTGAATAGTTCGAGTCCAACAGTGGTTTTGGTATTGTTCCTTCCATGACATGGAAACAAACAGCTCGTCGACTCACATTGTGTGGGTTTGCGGGCTGTCTCTTTGTCTGGCTCTGGTTTCGTCCGGTATTTTGGAACATGACAGAAACTCGAGACGGGTTCTGGGTTGCTTTATGGGATATATTTCTTTGGCCCAGTACTCCTGAATACATGTTGGGTGCTGGAATAGACCAGCTCGGTACCTTTTGGATCTTTGGTAGCCTCCCAGAGATCCTAGGCAACGATGGAGTACTTCCCTCGATATTTCACCCAATCGGTTGGGATATCGGGTGGCATACTGGGTATGCTTGGTTGGATGGGATTCTATCTTTGCCCTTACAAATCCTAGGCGTACCGACCTTTTACAATCTGCACATTGCGCTGACACTGTGGCTTAGTTTTATGGGTATTTGTTGGTTGTTTACTCGCCAAACGTCCACAGCGGCTGGTTGGCTCGTTGCTCCGATCATTGCCGCATTGGCTCTATGGACGCCATTTGGCTTTGAAGAAATCAGTATGGGTCGCCCAACTCAGATGTACTGGGTTTTTTCAATCCTGTTTTTGGGTCTCCTGTACAAACCTCCAAGCGATGATCATCAATGGAAACACTCTATCGCTGTTGGACTCTCACTCACGGCATCGTGCTTTGTGTATTGGTTTGGTGGTGTTGCAGTTGGATTCTGTGGTGGCGTGGTTGTCTTATGTCAGACAATTCAGCAATCTGACCGAATACGATTCATCCTACGCAATGCGTTGTCGGGTGTCATCGCCATTGGTGCCTCAGTGCTATTGGCACACAATATGCTCATCGCACTGTGGAATGGCGACAATACTTTTGAACAACTGACCACTACGCCTGTGGCTTACCTCGGCTCGGTTGAACTACCGATCTACAACAGTATACAAGTTCATGGCTCAGATCATCTACTGCAGATACTGTACAATCACCCCTCAACAACACCGATCTTATTTCTTGGATTGATGGGATGCCTACTCCCATACGGCTGGAAAGAACGATGGCCATGGATTGTTGGATGGATCGTATCTCTGGGAATACCGGTCACTGGAGCCATCGCCATTGGAGATTGGTTCTTTCCCACGGGACAAAGTCTTTTACAATGGATCTTTCCATTGCTCTTACGATGTGAATACCCTGAGCGAATGGTTGTTGCTACAACCTTGCTGTCCATTATCGTGTTTGCCCACGGCTTTTCCGCATGGATGAATCGTTTGAGAATGAATTGTTTGGCCCCCCACAAAATCATCTGGGGCATGGGAATGCTTGTCGCAGCTGGTCTTGGGTGGATGATCACACCACCTGTCGCAACCGATCTAAGGGTATCCTCCTTCGTAATCGACGAGATTCGAATGCAGATCGCCAATGACTTCCCTGGAGGAATGATTGATGTGCCGTTCTCCCGATCAGAGAACACATATATCCAACAGTTGTTTCATAAACAGCCTCTTCTGGGTGGTCCCGGACTCAATCGAGTTCAGCCACCTGCGCACGTGAAGTACTGTCAAGAAAATTCACTACTCATGGGTCTGGAAGAACTCGACCAACATGGAACAACGTCCAAGACATTCACCCACTCAGATATTCAATCGCTCATGGATGATGGCTTTTCCGTTCTGGTCTATGATCCCCAGTCCAAACGGATCTCGATTTCTAGTCTAGAAGATATTCTGCAAACCTTCCCAGATTTTATCGATGAACGAACTGGAATACGCGCCTATACCTTAGAGACTCTGTTGAAGCAGCACCAATAAGCACTAAGGACCTTACTATGGGTAGAGTGTTGG
>CALDQI010000549.1:0-4750 GCA_937911635.1 uncultured Pseudomonadota bacterium
GTCTTCGGGCGATTGAGAAACGTGTTGAAGATGGAGATTTTGTAAAGTCAGATTCATCTGGGACTCTAACTCAGATGCTCGATAAAACTCCGTACATCGATCACCTGGTAACTTATGTTCGTCCTGAATCGTGGAGTCGAATAAAGATTGTGTTCAATTCTGGGAATGGTTCTGCTGGCGCGGTGATTGAGCAGTTGGTTGAACGGTTGAACATTGAACCAACGTTTGTGCATTTGGAGCCTACCGGAGAGTTTCCGAACGGTATCCCCAATCCTCTGTTGGTCGAAAACAGAGACAGTACTTCCATTGCGGTTGTTGAATCTGGAGCGGATTTTGGTGTTGCCTGGGACGGAGATTTCGACCGATGCTTTTTCTTTGACAAGCAGGGGGATTTCCTAGAAGGATATTATGTCGTTGGTTTATTGGCCGCATCTGTACTCAATCGACATCCTGGTGCAAAAATCATTCACGACCCTCGATTGACGTGGAACACCATAGACATTGTTGAAGCAAAAGGGGGAATCCCGATTCAATCGAAAACGGGGCATGCCTTTATCAAAGAGAGCATGCGCAGAGAGGACGCTCGCTATGGTGGAGAGATGAGCGCTCATCATTATTTTCGGGAGTTCCATTATTGTGACTCTGGAATGATACCATGGCTTTTGGTCACTCAGTTGCTCATGGATACCGGAGAGACCTTGTCGGATTTGCTGGCTGAGCGAATAGGGATGTTTCCTTGTAGTGGAGAGGTGAACTTTAGAGTGGAAGACATTGCTGCGACCATAGATAAAGTACATCGGTTTTATCAGGGGTTGAATCCAGCTATTGATACAATGGATGGACTTTGTATGACATTTTCTGATTGGAGAATAAATATACGAGCCTCCAATACAGAGCCATTGTTACGGGTGAATATTGAATCTCGAGGCTCTGCAGAATTGGTCCAAAAGAAGTTGAATGAAGTATCGAATATTATTTCAAATATTGCATAAAATGTGGGGATTATTAAAATAGTTTGAAATTATGTCGTGAATTTGATACCCTCATTAAAATCAAGACCTTAAATTAACGACCTTGGTGGTAAATGAACACTCGTACAAATTCACAAAAGATTTTATTCCTTTCTTGGCGGGATATAAAACATCCGAAGAAGGGTGGTGCTGAGGTGTACACTCACGAGGTGTTGAAACGATTGGTCGAAAGAGGGATGGATGTTGAGCACTATTCCATTCTTTTTGATGATGGTGTGCGTGAAGAATATATTGATGGTGTACGGTACATTCGCTCTGGCAACAACGCAACAGTAATTGTGCACGCTATGGCACATTATTACCGTAACAAATCTAAGATTGGATTGGTCATCGATCAATGCAATACCCATCGATTCTTCTCTTCATTGTGGATTCCGCACAACAAACGTGTGTTTTTCATCCATCAGCTTACTCGTGAGATCTGGCAGCAGATATTTCCCGGTGTCAAAGGACAAGTTGGGAATTTCATGGAAACAGTGATGCTCAAAATGAACAGAAACGACAACACCATCACCGTTTCGGAGTCTACAAAATGCGATTTATTGAAAGTGGGTTTTGACCCGAGAAGGGTTATCATCGCACCAGAAGGTCTCGTATTTGACCCTTGGCAGCCTGAAGAGTTCGCAGAGAAAGAGGGTGATACATTGTTGTACGCTGGAAGAATAAATCCCTACAAAGGCGTTGAAGTCTGCATTCAGACACTCGCTAAATTGCGTGCTCAAGGTAGGAACACACGATTGTGGGTTGTTGGAAAAGGGGACCCAGACTACATCAATGGTCGTTTGAAACCGTTGATTGAAGAATTGGGTTTGACGTATTCAGACGGAATGGGGGATCCACGGACGAATGACGTTCACTTCTTTGGATTCGTCAGCAGCTATGACTTGAAAAATCTTATGTCCAGAGCAAAAGCGCTGTTGTTTGCTTCACAACGTGAAGGATGGGGACTTACAGTTTCCGAATCTGCTATCGTAGGAACACCATCGGTCGTTTGGCCTTCTCAGGGACTGATTGATGCAGTCCATTTCGGACGCGCAGGGTATCTGTGCGCCAAAAAAGATGTCGATTCGATGGTAGAGCAAGTTGGTCGAATTTTTGACAATCCTGAAGAATATGAGAAGATTAGAATGGATGCCTATGATTTTGCTTGCACACTTTCTTTTAACCGCTCAGCAGATGTATTTGAATCATGTCTAAAACAACTTCTTCCAGTTTAAACAGCAATCGCGAACACAATCCTTCTGTGGTCGTGGCAATGAGTACGTTCAACGATACTGAACGAACGGTTGCTGCTGTTCGCAGTATCTTTAAATCCAACACACGAGCAGAGGTTTATGCTGTAGTGGTTGATGATGGTTCTGAACAAGAAACTGTCGACGCCCTGTTGGCTCTGCCTCCTGAGTATTCAAATCTGAAAGTGTTGCCCAGACCGCATCGCGAACGTGGGTATGCAAGGCACGAAGCCATTGAAGAGTCTTTGGCTCTAGAGCCGGATTACATTTTATTCATGGATGCCGACATGGAGCTGGATCCCAATGCAATTCAACATTGTATCGATGCAGTTAAACAGTCCAAGGCTGGTGCGGTGCTTATTCGAGAGATACCCCATTCATCTCATGACAACTTTGCCACTCGTGTTAAAGTTTTCGAACGGTTCATCCTCAACAATTCGCAACTTCAAGTATCGTCTGACTGTATTGAGGCTGCACGGTTTTGGACTGTGGAGGCTTGGAAACAGAGTGGGGGATTGAATCCAAAACAGATTGCTTTTGAAGAAATTCAACCGACCATTCGATACATCAAGTCTGGTGGGACCGTCGTTCGTCAACGCGCAGCCAAGATGCGTCATGACGAGAAGGAAGTCTATTTTAACGAACTGTTTGGCAAGAAGGCATATTACTTTGGGGCAATGCACAAAACGGGTACATCTGAGGACCAAGGTTTCAAAGAGATGCTCAAGCGATGGTATCCATTTCGCAAGGTTTATTATGAGCCTCAGAATATGATGGAGTACGTCAAACATCCAGTATTGGCATCTGGAATGGTCGGTATGTACGCGGGGCTTACATTCTTGGCCGTCAAAAACCTGGGTGTTGAATCTTTCAAAAACCGTTCCTAGGCAAAAACCGTTCCTAGGCAAAAACCGTTCCTAGGCAAAGATAGTTTATAGGTTTGGGGTGGCATTTCTTGATAGGGCATTCGGATCCATTGTCTAGTGACTGGATCAAGTTTTATTCAAAAGTTTGATTGCTCTTTGATGAGAAGGACAACCATCCAACCAAACCAAAGCCGATCAACAGATACACAATTCCATAGTTCCAAATTTGGTTGAGAGGAATGTCAGCTTTGATTTCCGGTTCTTCGCCCGAGTACTGCAGCCCGAAACTCAACCCATTTATGGCAAATGCCTTGAGGCGCTCTTGTTGATTGGTAAAGACCCAGTGGTGAATCGGGGCCTCAAAGAATTGAATTCGGTGATCCTGTTTGGTTTGATCCAGTTTGATGGTTCTGTGCCCCCTAGATTTGTCGACCGTTAGTGCACTAGAAATTTCACGATCTTCCCAGTCTGTGCCAAATAAAGGGGCATTTTCAACCACTTCTCGTACGGCTAAGGCATCTATCCCAATGGCATCAGTTTCTTGCCACAATTCAAATTTAGCCACCTCATACTTGGCGTCTTCTGAGAAGACTTCTCTATGTTGTGCCATGAATTGGACCATCATCTGTTTTGTTCCAGGCGGTGGGGAAGCAAACATTGGATACGGTGTGTATTCCTTACCACCAGAAGCGGTATCGTCTATGTATACCACAGAGAGCTCCTGTCCTTTCTCGTCTAGAAACCGAATTTTTCCATGCAATGAACGGCAGGCTTCCACACTGTATTGAAACCACAGCATGATTGGAGTTTCAGAATCATATGGGATATTTTCACTGTTGAGTGAGCCCCAATTTTTCTCCCACATTGGTAAGAGTCTGGTAACCCCATTCGTTTCGCTGTTTTGATCAATACACTCCGGTACGTCGACATTGTCAAGTGAGTCCCAATCTACCAAGGCTGCGTGGCTACTTTGCAGCTGAATCAACACGGTATATGGACTCGGTGTGAGCGTAAGGTTGGGGATGATCATTCTAGAGTTGTTGGGTCGTGCAGAATCCATGAGTCTACGTTCATCATTTTGTGTAACGGTGCTTGAGTGTACAATCTCCCCAGTGGTGTCATTGGTTATGGTGACTGTATACGCATCTTTTTCAAAGGGGATGTAGTCTAAGACATCAATCTGATAATTACCTGTTTTCATGACTTCAACAGTTGTTTGGATCGTCCCATTCAGACCATACCGCATGGTTCCGCCAATTTGTCCGGACTGGATGTCTTCACTTTCAACGGATTGTATTCCTTCCAGATCTACTGAATCGACGATGTGCAACAACTGTTTGTCTTGAATGAGATTTTGGATTTCTGTTTGTAAGACGGTCATATCTCTCTTCGACAACCAAGCGATGGCATTGATGGCATTGATTCCAGTTTTATTGGTCAGGGATAGTTCCTTCTCAAAACCAGCGGATGTTGGGAATGATTTCCATACAAGTCTAGAGACAGGACCACACCGAGAATCCAAGGTTTCAGCAAAGGTTTCATTTTCAAGTTGAAACAGACCACCCTTTGGAGAGCATAGGTATCGAATCCATAAGGTCCCTTCATCGTCCTTGTGTTCAGG
>CALDQI010000550.1:0-3070 GCA_937911635.1 uncultured Pseudomonadota bacterium
GGATGATTTGGATTGAGTGCGTATCCGTGGACAAATCCCGTACCACAAACATTGCATGAAGCAAACTCATACACCTTAGAACCACACCCGCAAATATCTTTTGGAGTGTTGTACATGGCTCCAAACTTACACGCTTCGATATCTTCTTCAAAGGCATCGACATCGACTGTACGTTCGGTACAATTGGGATTCACACAAACCCATAGTCCTGCAAGACCTCTCAAGAACAAATGTACTCGAGCGGTCATTAATGGACGATTTTCTTCACTCTCTCTCGCCAAAGGTCCCAACTCTGCCATCGTTTGAATGGCCCGCTGGGCCTCGTTTTGTTCTAAGTCATAAAAGATCTCCTGCGCTAAATCTTCTACTGTTTTTGCGGCTCCATGACATGATGTGACAGTTAGATCTTCCGTTCCAGAGGTGAGGTTGATCAATTTTGCAAAGCATGGCAACGGTGCTAAAATTCGCTCTAGTACTCTAGCAAAAGGACTGGTATCAAAGACAGAAGATGAGTGGCCACTATGCAACATGTGGAGAGGCTTCTTATCACCAACAAAGTAAATAGCCGCTTCAACATTTGTATTTGTACACTCTACACTCTCTATTGCAAGATACTCACGGGTAGAAGTAGTCGTGGTATTTGCTAGGCCAATCTGTTCTTCCACCGATGAGAAATCTGCAGCTGTTCCTCGAATGGTTGCAGTTCCACTCATATTCTGTGAGGATACCATCTGTATTTTCTTTGCTGTGAGTGATATTGCCAAACCCGCGGTCAATC
The DNA here is from genome assembly GCA_937911635.1 of uncultured Pseudomonadota bacterium. GTDB lineage: Bacteria > Myxococcota_A > UBA796 > UBA796 > UBA796 > CAJWHX01. The sequence goes on from CALDQI010000550.1 coordinate 779, forward strand.
CCTGAAGCAAATCTCTTTGCTCACCATACGTTCCATTCTGAAAAGCAGAGATATCAAAGGAAGCCAAAGCGGTCATTTGCGATTTTGTACCCAATCCACTTCCAGTTTGAGATATCTTATCTCCACTCAATACACGAAATTTACACTCTGGTATACCAGTCAAACCCGATACAAACGCTTTCGCCTTATCATCCTGAGAAAATGACGCACTGGTAGAAATGACCTGAAACTGATCGTCATCCAAACCCAATCGAAGTTTCAAACGCCGAACAAGCATGCCTATTTCTGCCCCTGTCACGCCTTTGTACAAGTGAGACTCATCCAAGATCAAAATAAACTTTTCATTTTGTCCCGATTTTTTACAAGTAGCAAAATATTCTCTTGTCTGGTCAAAGATGGTACGTTCAATCGGGCGAAGCAACATGTATTCCAGCATCGAGTAGTTGGTGATCAAGATATCTGGAGGGGCATCTTGCATTTCAGAGCGCAACAATAATTCTGCATCCAAAGGATGTTCTAGCGTGCGCTTATTCCACAAACCGCCCTTTTTCCCCCACCAATTAAGAAGGTTGTGCTTAGCTGGCCACTTTCCTTTGCTTTTGAGTTCTGAGATCAATACAGTTTCACCACGCTCTAACTTCTCAATAAACGTCTCTTGAATAGCCTTGAGACGTGCACCATGTTTCGCATCTTGATGACGAACACCCGGATAGAGTGTTTTCCCAGTATATCGACCAAATTTTGCGGCGCGATCAGACCGTTCGGCAAACCAAGCAACCGTATCTTCATGACCGAATATACCACGCAAACGACCCAACTGGTCATTGACCAATGCATTCATCGGATACAGTACAAGCCCACGAACTGCTCGCGTTTTAAAACTTTTTTTATGCGCTTCGGCTGCCAAACGCCCCATTAATGGCAGTAAAAATGTTTCCGTTTTACCAGAACCCGTTCCAGTAGTCACGATTACATTCCTCGGCTCCGAAACAGAATGAATCAACTCAATAGCCTTGGCTTGATGAGTATACGGCGTGGCAAAAACGACCCTTTTGTCAGCCAAATAGGTATAAAACTCTTTGAGTCTATCAGATACATTGACTGTTGAATAGCCAGAAACAGACTGATAACGAGCTGTACTTTCAATGAATGGTTTTTGAACCAAGGCATCCGATTCTTCTAATATGGTTCGTCTCATAGATATCAAAGAAGGATGTGAAATGTGATAATCGGCAGTGATGTAGTCTTTTAGTCTATGTTTTAGTTTGTCAATCTCTTGAAACATCAATACTCCACATTAATATTGTCCACTCTATCCAACTATAACATTATGCTCACGAAACTTCACAATCACATACTACAAGAAATTACCAATCAAAAAGGTAATACATTTTTGATTGACCTTTTGTACAACCAAGTATTTTTAAAAGGCCTACCTGACGATCTTAATAGCCTGATTTCAAGTGGTACATTTAATTGGCAATTAGTCTTTTTAGAAGTCATAAGACAAATACAACAGACTCAGGATTTGAGAGACCGTTCTTGGCAAACGATGTACCTTCCTCTCTTGGTTTTGTGTGCAAAAGTTGGGTACGAATACAAAGGCTCAGATTATTGGCCAAAGCTAGCTACAGAGCTCGATCTAGATGGAGGAATTTCATCAAACAATCAGCAACAGATCACTGCATGGTTTGAAACTGTCGAAACCCATCAAAACCCAACCATCATAGGAAGCAGCGACTGGGAAAAACAATTCACACAAATCCGCTATCCAATCGGTCATGCTATCATCCCAAAACGCTTACACCACAGACTGTTCAACGTCATTGCTGACTTCCCATATATCATTACAAACAACATGAGTAGGAGCGTCCTTATAGACGCACTAAGACGATATTGCATCCGAAAGAACGAACAGTCCTCCCTTTTGCGTCTTTTAGAACAGCCATTCATTATCGATGATTTATTTAAATATATACTAGATAACAACTATCAACCTCAACTGCTGTCTGTCGGCTTTTTACAAAAGGTCACAGAAGACATTCAGAATGACTCCAGAACCAGGGATGCATTCCAAAAGGCAAAACAGAACCAAATAAATCATCGAAGCAACAGTCGATACCTAGATGGAAACAACGGGGCACACCTACGAGTTCAACACCGTCGCTGTCACGCCCACACAACTGCACGACTTATCTTTGATAAGGGCGCTTTCAATCGAGAGAACCCTAGCAATTGGCTATTTCGTCTGGATCCTCCTAGTCTGCCGGAAGATATTCTCAAAACCGTAAA
>CALDQI010000551.1:0-4229 GCA_937911635.1 uncultured Pseudomonadota bacterium
TTTGCAAACAAGCGTTGATTTCGCTGTTCAGTAAGAGTTTTGAGTTCCTCAGCCACCCCCAAAATCCAAGCGTTGTTTGCAACCTGTCCCAATCCGATTACCTGCTTGACCAACCCATCTACAGTATCCCAATCGCGATGGAGTGCCGCATTTTTGGCTTGTGTTTGCAGCTCACTGACCTTGAGCTCTACGATGCGCTGTGCCACTTCAGGATCTTCAACCAGATCTGCGTAGGCTTCTGGCGGCAATGCCGGCAATGCAAAAGACTGCCTCAGTGTATGAGTTTCACCATCCAGGTCAGTGTACACCACATTGAGCGAACCCAAATCGATTTCTCCATCTCCATCTTCAGTCAGTGAGTGGGTCACTTCTATCTCAAAAGCCAGCCATACAGCACCTTCATAAGGAAGATTGTTGAGGTGATACCCTTTTTCCTTTTTGATCACTTGAGTATTGAGCACCTTTACTGGTGATGTACTCTCAAAGGTCATGAATATTTGCTTTGCACACAATGAACTCAGTAAATCAAATTCTGTGGAAAATGGCTCATCCAAGTCATCTGCAGTTTCACCATAGTAACTACTGCCACCACCACCGTTGGCCATTTGAATCATCAACTCCTCATTGAACCCCTCACCTAGACCATAGGTCGATGTGGTAATCCCGTGGTCGGTTGCGTTCGTGCAATACCGAACAATTTCTTCTGTATCGGTGATTCCCTTGTTGGTACAGCCATCAGACAAAATCAAGACACGTGACAATGAATCATCTGTTACAGCACCTTTGAGTTCTTCAACCCCCTTTTCCCAGCCGCCAAATAGATTGGTCATACCACCAGCATGAATACCACTGATTGAACGAACAATACTCGAAGAGTCATCCACACTCGTCAACGGTGTAACAACATCAACATTGTTGTCATAGGTTACAATGCTCACCTTATCAGTTGAACTGAGACGTTTTACAATATTGCTGGCACACTTTTTGGCTTCTTCTAGTGGTCTGCCAGACATCGAACCAGAGCGATCGAGTACAATCGACAAATGAAGGGGACTTCGTTTGGGAAGGTCCGTTGGTGTATCGGCACCCAACAGTTTACAAAGGAGCTGTACCTTAGAGGTATGTCCAGCAAGAATGGCAGACTTTTTGGATTGAATGGTCAGTTCAGGTGTATTTCGCATGGCGGTTCCTTGTGTGAATGTTCGCTCCCTTAACGAACCGTTTGAACTTTTTCGGATAGAAATATAATTTTGTCTGAGTTTCGAACGATTAAATCGTATAGAGTAATGAAGAAGGGAGGATACATGAGACAGATATTCATCGGCGATGTGCACGGAATGTTGAAAGAATTGAACAACCTGATCACAAAACTAGAATTGAAAGATGATGACACAATCATCTTTGTCGGAGACCTTCTCGACAAAGGTCCTGATAGCCCTGGCGTTGTACAACGAGTACGCACTCTCTCCACCACGCACAAGGTGATATTGGTGATGGGCAACCATGAGGACACCCACGCTCGCTATCGAGGGCATACTGTGAACAACCCAAAAACTGCAAAGAATATGGCCGCTAGAAAACCAGCATTACCCATCATCACCGCTCAACTATCTCCGCAAGATAAGAAGTTCCTTGACTCGGCAGTGTATTTCTATCGTTCACCTATCTGTGACATCCTTGTTGTTCATGGAGGGATACCCGGTGATAAGAGAACGATCCCTAACACCGTCGAAGAAGTCGCGGAAATGAACAGTAAAAAACGAAACAGTTTAAAAAAGATTCTTCGCACAAGGCATATAGATTTAGAAACAGGTCACTTCGTCGGCTTAGGACAAGAAAAGCCGGATGACCCCTTTTGGGCGGAGGTATACGACGGTCGTTTTGGGCATGTCATCTTTGGACATGAAGCGTTTCTGGATGGGGTTCAGTACTTCGATCATGCAACCGGCATTGATACTGGAGCTGTCTTTGGAGGACGATTGACAGCACTCGTGATGGATGAGGACTGTTCACGGACCGTTGTCTCAGTCGAATCTCGAGCGTACAAAGCACCTCGTGATAGTACGAGGACATAGCCACTCAGATTGCCTCACTTCTGTACACCGCATTTTCGTTCATACACTTGATCGAAAGAATTCTTAAAGATTGGTTGTTCATTGTGAGTCAGTTTTTCAGGAATGGAATCACAAGTCGACTTGGGGTCCAAATCCCAATCTTTCAATCGTTGCAAATAAAGTTGCCCAGTAGCATCCAAACAAACCTTCGGGTGTTTCATAGATCTACAAGCATCGAGTTGAAGCTGTGACGTAGAGCGAAACCAATACTGGTATACTACGGTACCGTGTCTCGGATTATTTAAGTCCAAACGATAACGATTGGCAATCTGCTCCACTTTATCCCACGTATCTGCCTCAGACTGAATCAGGGCCTGCAGTGTAAGATGGATGTAACATTCGTCCACAAACGGAATCGCCTTCTCACAATCGTCGAGTTCCAAACTTCTCTCAGCCACCTGAAACCAACACTCTCCCTTGGCATTTCCTTGTAGAGTATCACACAACTCTCGCATGCCCTCCACCTCTCCCTTGGGCATAGCTTGAAGGGCATATTGTGTGCAAAACTCACGCTGACTCACTTCAGAGATTTGATTGCACAGTTCTTTTGAGTGCAACGGATTTGCGTCAATCTCTTCCAAAATCTGTGCCTTATCAAGAACAGTCAATTCAGTTTCGGGGGTATCACACCCCATAGCAAACAAACCCATCCAGACTGTCCAACACACCCTCATCACACCCTCTAAAATGTCGAAATATACAAGTTACCCACGCACATTTCGTCTAATGTGCCCTCTCCCCAATCTACATCTACTGCGTCGGAGGCGTTGTTGTCAAAAGTACACGTCAATCGAAGTGCATCCCCATCTTCAAAACGAATCGGTTCTCTCAAAAGATAGGTAAACTGCCAATCAAAATCCCAATTGGGAATGGTTAGCAGTGGAACCTCTGTACCGTCGGATTTCACCAGAACAACCTCTCCAGAACGACCCAGTCGATGCATGTGCATCATCAACCCATGAATATTGAACCCTTCATCCAGTTCCAGTGTCGGGTTCAGAACATTGAAAAACCCACGTGGGTCTGCTTCTACAGTATGCGCCACGCCCGTTGCACCTGCAGGAATGTACATACCAGCTACGGGCCAAGTGCCATTCAACCAAGGCGCATAAGCGGCGGGAGAGGTTACAGTATCAGCAAGAGAAAACTCCAATCTGGTCTGATCGCTTTTATCGTCATGCTCAGGTCGAACATTGTAATGGAGCTGCAAGATAATCTTGGACCCATCTGAGATGGAAATACCTGTCCCTTCAGGGAAGTCCATCCCTTGATTTCCTGGAACCCATTGTGCTATCTGTTCGATGGGAATCTGAGAAGATGACCCTGTTAAACTGGGACCTCCATAGCAAGAGTAGCCCTGATTTTCGTCGTTCTGTTCCCACTCCTCTAAGGACTCAAAAATAGAGTCGCCCAACAGTCCATCCGGACGAACCAAAAATGCAGCAATATGATGGACCATCTCAGCATTTCCCGGTATCGCATTGAATCCGGTAATATACTGCGTTCCGATCTCGTCCCAATCGAGTATAAAACACCTATATTCATCCCCACGTTCTACCGACACAGAGTACGGTTCTGGCATTGATACTGAAGTGTCGACTCGAGATAATGTCGTCCCGACTGATTCGACGACAGATTCCTCTCCATTCACATCTCCCAGTGGCATCCCCGACTCCACCCATTGCTGAACCACATCAATTTGAGATTCGCTAAGCGACCAGTCGTTGCTAAAATCGCCCACCCCAGACCATGGTGGCATACTCCGATTTTCAGTCACGTGAGCGATCACAGGGCCCCACTCCTGAACCGTTTCCACATTGGACAGATCGATACTGCCAATGCTGCCTTCAACATGGCAATTCAAACAACGTGCCATCAATAAGGGCTTCACGTCTTGATGATATGTCACTTCTGACCCGCAAGCAAGCAATAACAATAGGCTCACATCTCCCCCTTGATATCAGGACTGCGCTTATTCCTGACCTATCGATTTGTAGATCCACAGTGTATCAGACTCGCTAAAATAGAGCGAGTCTCCTTTCCAAAAGGGGTTGCTCTGATGACCCAATCGCTGGAGATGAAACCCCGAATCACAAACGATATCGATATCGGTCA
>CALDQI010000552.1:0-3390 GCA_937911635.1 uncultured Pseudomonadota bacterium
CATCAGCATCATCACAATCCCCCAAAAGTTCACTGTATCCATCTCCGTCATCATCGTATACGGCTGTAGTCTCATCAATGATCCCATCACAGTCATCATCCAAATTATTGATCAGTTCAGTGGCGCCGACATAAGTACTGGGACTTGAATCGTCACAGTCAAGCGCTGAAAAGGATGCCGTTACTACCTCACTGTGTAGCACACTCTGATTGATGATTGGCGTTCCATTCCCACCCGTCAAGTATGTCCCACTTCCGTGCCCTACAGCACTAATGAGCATCGCTCCAGAATCATCATACAGTGTGAACGCGACCTCATTGGCAAAACTACCCAATGTCCAAACGATTTCCACCTCGGCTGCTGTGACACAGACGTCTACCACATCAGCCGATCCGGAAGGTAAACTAGCGGAGGAAAAGAGTACGCCATCCGTGTAGAAATCGAGAGCATTTGAGCCCCATCCATCCCCACCGGTGTCGGACATATCTACCGCATAGCAAAATGTCTCCGGAATCTGAACCATCGTGGCTGTGGCACTGTATCCATCCCCATCGCCATCGGTCAGACAGTCTGTTGCAGACTGGTTGAAGGCCGCTCCTGGAAATGTTGTGCCATCGGCATCATCACAATCGGCATCACAGGTGGAGTACCCGTCACCATCAACGTCAACCCCATTTAGACTGGAGTCGGTGTCGTCACAATCATCAATGGTCAACAAACCATCACAATCTGCGTCTGTAGCAACGGTGGTGGAACTTAAATCGTTGTCATCACAGTCCTCCACTGTCAGAACCCCGTCACAGTCAGCATCTCCTGCAGCTGCCAACAAATCTGCATTACCGTCGTCACAATCATCCGCGGTGAATACGCCATCACAGTCAGCATCTAGACTTGGCATCGTAGGATCTTGATCATCACAATCCTCACCAGAGAGAATCCCATCACAGTCAACATCATTCGCGGCACTCAATAGTTCTGGATCGCTATCGTTGCAGTCATCATCTGCCAGTACGCCATCACAATCAACATCTTCCAGGGGCACAACGGGATTATCATCATCACAATCGTCTGCTGTCAGTATCCCATCACAATCAGCATCTTCAGAAACAATAGTCGAGTCTCCATCTTCATCATCACAGTCGTCTGCCGTAAATACCCCGTCACAGTCGGCATCCTCCGAAACAGTTGTAGATGTTGAATCAGAATCATCACAATCGTCTGCCGTAAATACCCCGTCACAGTCTCCGTCTTCAATTATCGGACCCAATCCTGCATCCGTGTCATCACAGTCATCGGCAGTCAGTACTCCATCACAGTCTTCGTCCTGTGATATGGTCGTCGAATCAGGGTCTTCGTCATCACAATCGTCTGCTGTCAGTACGCCATCACAATCAGCATCTTCTGCAACGATGGTCGATCCAGAGTCTTCATCATCACAATCGTCTGCAGTCAGTACGCCATCACAGTCGTTATCTTGTAGGGGTTTCGTAGGGTCATTGGGATCACAGTCTTCATCAGAAGGAATCCCATCTCCATCTGGGTCTATAATCTTTTCGTCTTCAGTGTCGGAGCATCCAAGTAGTGTCAACAATAGTAGTGCTGATGTGAGCCGCATGTGATTTCCAAGTTTCAAATGGTGTGGATGTAGATACTATACACGATGAGTCCAAAATGTCCATCAACGAAAGGGTATCAATCCTCTCCTGAAAAACTGCCGATTGAATTTTATCCGTTCAGTGAGTTTGCACTTCACCTGTAATATTACGTCCAATAATGACGAAGTACTCTATAGACCAGTTGAGGCGTGGTATCATCGGATTCGATACGCTAACGGTAAGACGGTGGGACTAGTCTTCTTATTCCATCGCTTAGAACGTTGGAGCGTTGCCGGTGAATCCATATACTGATGCAACCAGGCTTGAGCATCCGTTGGTTTTAGCCAAGAACTGGTCTTGGACTTTCGCCGAAATATCTTATGGCACCGCTGTCGATAGGTCGCATTTGTATGGGTATTTATCCAAGATTCATACTCTAGCCACCACTCTAAAAATCCGCGACTGGCTTGTTCAAGACGCTCTATCGATTTGGTATTGATGAGTTCTTTATTGTAGCATCCAGGCACAGGTGGATTCGAATCTTCGTACACCCAACATCTTTTGTACTGACGAGTGTAGAGAAAACTTGGATTCTGTTTGGAATACCGTCCGACACAGAGGCCGTGTAACTCTATGAGATCATCCTTGTACGCCATGCTGTAGCAGCTACTGCCTTTGACCCCTTCTTCTTTACGGCGTTCCAGTCCAAATTCGCACAATAGGTTGCCACGTGGATGCCGTGCATCGCAGCCCCAGAAATACAATTGTTGCCCCAATGCCTTGGTAAAATCATTCAGTAAACCAATTGAGTTTGTTGTCAGCATAAATGGAACCCACAGGATTGGAATAAATGGAGTACTCAATTATTAATGCAATAGGCTTGCATGAACAAGGGTCTGTATTGGAATTATGCATCTGCCATCAGACTCCTATCGACCCAATACAAACCAAGGTCCCGCATCTCCAGAAGAATCGCCCCCCTGACCAAATGCATTTCTCCAGCGACCAGCTGCGTGACCACTGCCACCTGGATCGCAACTGTTGTTGTCGTAACAGCTATTCAAACCGATACCAACCGCGCCATCATCCATTACACCACCTGAAAAACCGTTGTTGTTTCTGCACCCACCATTTTCATCTCTAAGCCATCCAATGGCAGACGTAGATTGATGCAGATTGATTCCTATCCAATCACAGTAAATGCCATCATTGGCATGGTCAGAGGTGCCCAAAGGTATTCCCAAACTTTGCTCAAAATCACTCAACTCAGAGGATGAACCAGTATCCGAGGTTACAACAAGCATGCTTGAGTACTGAGAGTACGTGCTGTTCTGCGTGAAGAAACTCTGTAGTGTTCTACTTTGATTGTGGTTCATGATGTAGCACGACGACGTATCCTGATAACACAGCGCAACCTCGTCCGTGACCAATCTTCCGTACGAAAGAAAGTGAGCCGTAGATGTAGTTAAACCGGTTGCAGAATCTGTACCTGCAAGAGACCAATTCGGACTGTTGTTTCCAAAGTAGGTATCGGTAGACGTTGTACTAAGTAGAGCAGTCCAACCACCACCAAACGTAGACATCACACAGTCTGCCAAGTATGGCCCTGAACCGTCTGGATCAATCCAATACATCCCGTCTCCCGTACTGTATCCATCATCCAAGATTGTTCTGCAAGACACCGCGGGGCAATTAGACGAAGCCCCAGATCCAAAGTCCCACGCAGCTGCGTCGCCATCATCACAGTCCTCCCAAGCCGCAAATCCATCACCATCGATATCTTCGTCAGGACAAA
>CALDQI010000553.1:0-2439 GCA_937911635.1 uncultured Pseudomonadota bacterium
TTGCACACTTGGATGCAACAACTGTACTTTCAAGACAGATCGCTGAAATTGGTATATATCCAGCTGTTGATCCATTAGATTCAACGAGCAGATTACTAGATCCAAATGTGATTGGCCAAGAACATTACGATTGTGCTAGACGCGTGCAAGGTGTTCTTCAGAGGTATAAGGAGCTACAAGATATTATTGCCATTCTTGGGATGGATGAATTATCTGAAGATGACAAACTGAGTGTTACTCGTGCCAGGAAAATTATACGATTTTTCTCTCAGCCATTCTTTGTCAATGCGATGTTGGGTTGGCGTTCGGATGCTTGGACCATCGGAGCTCGGTACAGAATATCGTCAGGGTTGCCACTGACCGAACCAGTAGATGCCGTATTGGATGCCAATCAAGATGTTTATATTCCCACGTATGCTCAGTTTCCACAGGGTAGAATGCCCAATTATCAAAAAATTGATCTTCAAGTGGCGCGTGTTTGGAAGCTTAGAACGTCCGTACTGAAAGCCTATTGTGAAACTTGGGTGGTACCAGCCAGTGGAAATTATCTGTATCCAGTGTACAATTACAACTACACAGAATCACAGCTGGTCGTTGGACCAGCCTTTGTTCCACTTCTGGGTCTGTCATTGGAGCACTGACTGGATAAGTCAATTCAGTGATTGTGTCTACGTGTGTCATCGTATCCGCCCCAGTAGAATGAGTACCCTCCCGTATTGGAACGACCCGTATTGGAACGATATGAGGAGTTTGAAGCCTGTGCATTTCTTCTCCGGTGCAGTCTTCGTTCCCACTCTTTCAATTGGATCTCCCATTGTTTCAGTTCAAGGTTCTGAGTCTTGAGTTCCAGTTCCTTCTCTTGTAAGGCCTCTTCTTTGTGCTCCAGTTGTCGTTCTTTGAGTTCGAGCGCTTTCATTCTTTCTTCAAGCAATGATTCTTTAACCTCTAGAAGTTCAGCTTTATCATCGAGTTGATCTCGTTGCTGCTCGAGACTCAGTTGTCTACGACCTTGATCGGCATATGCATGGTGATCATTCTGAAGTCGTTCCGCTTCCAATCGTTCTTGTTCTATCTTGGCCAGTTCTTCTTGTCGGATTCTATCTCTGTAGGCTCGTTCTTCTTGTCTCAAGAGTTCTTGTTCCATTTGCTCTCTTCGGATCTCCGCAGTAAGGATTGCCTTTTGCTGCTCTCGCTCTCTCTTTTGTCGAAGTGCTTCCTCGGCTGAGTCGATTTGAAACTGTCGATTGGGTGGCGTTTGATTTAGGATGTTGCTGGCCGCTTGCTTGTCAGCTGAAAAGGTGAAGGACTCAATTAATAGATATTGCTGTTCCCGATCGTGGATATATGGCGCAATTATTCTCAACGCCTTGAGTTGATCGCTGTCAAAAGAGAATTCATCCAACAGCGCAATGCTTTGTGACATGGTGAGAGAAGTGTTTGATGGGAGAGCCTCTAGAATCCTGAGTTGGTCAGAGCTGAAACTGGCCTCTTCAAGTGTGCTGGTGAGCTGTCCATATTCTGTGTTTGGCATCGCATCGACTGTGATGAGTGAAAGTAGAAATAGCAACATCGTGATCTCCATGGAGTATAGGGTTTGTCTAAGATACGAGACTGAACATGGATTTATTTAATGTGGGGAGATTTTTCTTTGTAATATCCGATAATGAATTGCGATGGTCAATCGGTTATATGGTCACCATGCATGCCCTAGTCGTCCAAGAAATTGAAAAGTCCTATGGAGATCGTCAGATTCTTCGCGGGTGTTCTTTTTTTGTCGGCACCAACGATCGTGTTGGGATTGTAGGCGCCAATGGGGCTGGAAAGTCAACGCTATTGAGAATTATCTCTGGTAAAGAAGTCCCGAATCATGGCCGAGTTCACCTTCCTGTTTCTGTAGCCATTTTGGACCAACATCCACAGCTGGTGGGGGATACAGTTGGCGATGCTGTTCGTGAGACGTCTCGTTGGCATCAAGAGCTCATTGAATCCTACAATCAGGCGATTATCGATGAAGATTGGGATACGATGTCCCGATTGCAAGATCGATTGGACATGGTTGGCTGGGATTTGTCCCATAATATTGATGCCGTTCTACAGAAGGTTCAGGCTCCCTCCTCCGATATGTCTTTACAGAATCTGAGTGGTGGAGAGATCCGTAGAGTTGCACTGGCCAAAACGCTGCTGTCCAATGCCGATTTACTCATCTTAGATGAACCGACAAACCATCTGGATACAGAAACCATTGAATGGTTAGAGTCATTTTTAGCCGGATACAGAGGCGCTGTCCTGCTGGTGACTCACGATCGTTATCTACTTGAACAAGTGGCGACGCGAATTATCGAGGTGGAAGATGGTGTGTGTGTTGGCTATGATGGGTCGTATGGCGATTATCTAGTGGCATCGGCTGAACGGCAGGCTCGATTGCGACAGGCCGAAGAA
>CALDQI010000554.1:0-6111 GCA_937911635.1 uncultured Pseudomonadota bacterium
GGGTGAGGGTGAGGGTGTGGGCGAGCTGCTCGGCGATGCCGTGGGCGATGTGGGCGACGACGTCGGTGAGCTGAACGCCCACGACTACAAGCCCGGCGAGTTCGTCACCAACGACTTCATCAATCTGGCTTCTGGTTCTCAAGTCGGCGGCTCCAATATCGTTACCACCTCCACTGATTCTGACACCCTCGCCGGTTTGTCCTGTGGGTCGGGTGAGATTCCGGGCTGGAATGGCTCTGCGTGGACCTGTACCTCAAACAACGATACCCTAGACGGGCTGAACTGTGTCGATGGAGAGTTCGCACGTTGGGACGGCCTACAGTCTCAGTGGTATTGTGACGCCGACAGTCTAGACCAACTGAACTGTAGCGATGGTGAAGTTGTGACCTACGACTCCTCATCCGCCGGTTGGGTATGCTCCTCCGTGCTCAGTCTCCTCGATGGAGATGGTGACGGAACGGTTGCTTGGGAAGACTGCGATGATGCCAATCCGAACTCTCAGACCCAAGCCACTGATGGTGATTGCGATGGTGTACTCACTGGCGATGATTGCGATGATGCCAATCCGAACTCCACCACTGTTGCCACCGATGCAGATTGTGATGGTACTGTCACCGGTGACGATTGTGATGATAGTGACCCCAACTCCACTACAGTTTCAATCGATGCGGATTGTGATGGTACGTTGGCATCGGTTGATTGTGATGACACAAACCCGAATATTACCACAAGCCAAGCCACCGATGCGGATTGTGATGGTGTCCTCACTGCCGACGATTGTGATGATAGCGACCCCAATGTGACCTCAGGCTCAAATGGTTCAAATGCCAATTGTGCTGCTCAGTCCTGTAATGCGATTCTAACTGCGGATCCTACTTCTCAAGATGGCATCTACTATATTGATCCTAGCGGTCTGGGTGTCATCTCTGTATACTGTGACATGACCCTCAATGATGGTGGATGGACCCTAGTCTACATCAATGACCCGTCAAATGCATTGAGCACCAACAATACTGGTCAAATAGGCAATGTATCCAATCTAACTTCACCAACAGGTGGGTCTAGTGCCAAGTTTTCGGATGCTCAAATCAATGCCATTCGCGAAAATAGCGACTCACGCATTGGGTATCGAGTCACATCAAATGACATTAACTACAGCTATTTCTCACCCTCAAGTTGCACCTACTCACATACGGACAACGGTTCAACTGAATGTCGTAGGTATACAGCCTCATACACCACTTCAAGTAGTCCCAACTACATCCAATGCGTTGATTGGGGTGGTGGCTCAGGTGGACTAGATGCTTGGTACAATTGTAGTACCAGTGGATATTACACCAATGTATTCAACACCCATCGCACCTACTCTGAAACTGGTGGAATGACTGGGAATACTGGTGGTGGGGCAAATGGTAGTTCTGGTGCTTCACACGGCAACGACGTCCTTATGTGGGTTCGATAACCAAGGAATATACAATGTTCATTTCACTTCTACTGTCAACATTTCTGGGCACAGCACACGCCGTACCCCTACAGCTCACTCAACAAGGGCGAGTTTTGGACAACAACGGGGCAGCCGTAACTGGAATCCAAGACCTCACCTTTCGGATATACGATGCCTCAACAGGTGGTTCAGTGTACTGGTCGGAAACGGTGACTGTAAACTTCAACAACGGATACTACGCCACAGTGCTCGGTGCCGATGAAGTCAACAATGCGCTCGATTCCAGTACGTTGTCGCTGTATCCACTGTACTTGGAAGTGCAGCTAAACAACAACGCTCCAATGTCGACTCGATACGCCATCAACTCGGCACCCTATGCACAGATGGCTGGAAACGCTGAGGTGGCTACCAGTGTCGACGGTGGAAGTGTCAATGCAATAGGTCATACCGAGCGATCTCACCATCATTCGCACAGGACAGGTTCGCCAATGTATCCGAGTCATCAACCTCTGTTAGGATAGCCAATCCACCTACCGTCGTTCCCAAGTTGAGGTCCACACTGTTGTTGCTCAGCATGGTGGATACGTCCGATACCGTGAGAGTATTGTCGGAAACACAAGTCCATGCCGAACCACTCCAACCGGCTATCTCACCAGATACACAAGAGAGTCCCGCAAGTGTATCAGAGTCTGTGGCTACGATAACGATGTCAGACCCACCAACCTGTGAGCCCGAGGCTAAGTTGATGACGTCGTTGGTGACATACTGCTCTACCTGCCCTTCTGAGAGCTGCGTGTTGTCGTCACCATCTGCGATGTAGGAGGGGATGGTATTCGGGTCGATGTTGTTCCAGTCTACGGTAATCGGCTGTCCGACCCAGTTTCCGTTTCCGTCAATCACTTGAGATGCGTTGATGGAGACTTCGGAAGCATTCACACTCCCACCATCAACAGACGATGCAACTTCAGCGTTACCTGCCATTTGTGCGTACGGGGCTGAGTTGATGCTGTAGCGTGTGGTCATCGGGGCGTTGTTGTCCAACTGAACTTCCAAATACAGCGGGTAGAGCGACAAGGTACTGGAATCCAGTGGGTTGTTCTGTTCGTCGGTTCCCAAGATCGCTGCGTAGTATCCATTGCTGAAGTTCACCGTCAGTGTCTCAGACCAGTACACTGAACCACCTGTTGAGGCATCGTAAATCCGAAAGGTGAGGTCGTGGGCACCGATCACCGAAGCACCATTGTTGTCGAGCACCCTACCTTGTTGGGTGAGTTGTAGTGGTACTGCATCGGCAGTGTTGAGTGTCAAAAGCGAAAGAAGCATCGAAGTGAGCATGACCTCTCCGGGGTGTGAAATCATTGGTTTCTATTAGAAGATTGGTAACACTTTGAGTGCACCCTTCACAAGGGAACATCCAATATCTATCGTCACTTCTAAATACAGAATGCTCAACTCGACACAATCAGTTTTGGACTAGGGTCGCCCGAATGTCTACCGAATCAAAGACATTATTTTTAATCGTAATCACACCCGCCGAGGTCGTGTAATAAGCAAAGTCTGAAATGGTATTTGATGCCGTAACTCTGTAAAATGAACCCGAATAGTTGATACGATTGGAATTGTCAATGCGAACACTTCCATCTGTGCCTCCACTGATATTCAATGCATCAGAAGCCAAGTCCACCTTTCCACCAATCAACCAAACAGAACCGCCATTTCCCGAACCTCCTGAACCTTGACTGCCACAAGCGCTGTCCCAAACGTTGGTGTCTCGAACGCTACTACCACCAGAGACATTGATACCATCGGTTATGTTGATCTCAATCGATTGAGCAGCGATTTTGACAGCACCCCCGCCACCGCCACCGGCTGCACCGTAATGATTGCATTGAGTATACCAACTATTGTGGTACCGGCCATTATTTCCACTTCCACCTGTACCACCCTGAAAGTCACTGCCGAAGTACAAATCTGTGCGGTCCCAATCCATGCTTACACCTGCAGTACTGGGAACTTGTGAACCCATCCCACCGGAGGATCCATCAGCCCCACCTGGTCCACCAACACCACCTGGGCATGGTCCACCATAAGAACATTGAGCATCATCCCCCGATAGATTTAACTGTCCCCTAATTTCCGCTTTGCCAGTCACATTGATAATCAATGGTTCCGTTCCAAGTACGTCAACAATCACGTTGGTTGGAATCGTAAAACTAGAGTAGTTGTACGTACCGCTTTGCAATGTCACATTGATCGGAGTTGGAGAATCAATCGGGAAAGCCAAATAATCTCCGTCGGAACCATCTCCACAGACAGTACAGATGCCAGAGGTAGAGGTTTTGGGTATCGGGAGCCAAATGTTCTCAGATGGGTCTAGATATTCCACTTGAGTCATATAGTCCGTACCCGATGGGGTAATGGTGTGTTCTTGATTTTGTGCCAAAGTTACCTGAGTAGTGCTGATAGAGGTACCTGAAGAGGACATGTGATTGCCCAACGTAGCCACTGTAATCACATCGGAACCATCCACTTGGGTTCCAGACGCTAGACTCAACGCCTCACCATTCACATGGGCAAGTACACCCGCTTGGTCCAGTACCGTATCGGCATCACAGTACCAATCATCGAGTACAAGGTCGTATCGAGCAATCTCCCCGTCATTTGCACAAGACAGATTGGCCAAAGTATCAGAATCATCTGCCTCTGTGAGAATCGCCAGTCCTCCGATGGTGGAACCAGCATTTAAATCGACCGGCGAATTGGACAACATCGTTGTCAGTTCCGACTGTGTTAGCGTGTTGTCAGACACACAGGTCCATGTCGCCCCACTCCAACCTGCAATCTCGCCAGAACTGCAAGAGAGTCCTGCAAGTGTATCCGAATCTGTGGCAACAGTAACGATGTCTGATCCACCGACCTGTGAGCCACTTGATAAGTTGATCGGACCGTTGGTGATGTAGGTTTCCACCTCTGCCTCAGACAGCTGCGTGTTGTCGTCACCATCCGCGATGTAGGAAGGAATGGTATTGGGGTCGATGTTGTTCCAGTCCACGGTGATTGGCTGCCCCACCCAGTTGCCGTTTCCGTCTATCACTTGAGATGCGTTGATGGATACTTCTGTAGCGTTCACACTCCCACCATCGACAGACGATGCGACTTCAGCGTTTCCAGCCATCTGTGCGTACGGTGCTGAGTTGATACTGTACCGTGTGGTCATCGGTGCGTTGTTGTCCAACTGAACTTCCAAATACAGTGGATAGAGCGACAACGTACTGGAGTCCAGTGGGTTGTTCTGTTCGTCGGTTCCTAAAATCGCTGCGTAGTATCCATTGCTGAAGTTCACCGTCAGTGTCTCAGACCAGTACACTGAACCACCTGTTGAGGCGTCGTAAATCCGGAAGGTCAGGTCGTGGGCACCGGTCACCGAAGCACCATTGTTGTCGAGTACCCTACCCTGTTGGGTGAGTTGTAGTGGTACTGCATCGGCAGTGTTGAGTGTCAAAAGTGACAAAAGTATTGAAGTGAGCATGGCATCTCCATAGTGTGGACTATGAAGATGCTGATAACACTTTTCTCTTTGGGTATACAGCCCCTATTGAACATTGACTCTCAGTCACTTTTCTCTAGTGGATACTTTTCAGAACACGACAAAAGAATATCTATGTCTAGAAACAACTTACAATACAACAATTTGGACATTCTCATACACACAAGCATCATTTTCAAAATTCACTTTAAACCCAACATCTCAGTTGAATCTTCAGTATACTGGTACAAGCAATCACACTACTTTCATTTAGGAGCCCGTTCATGTTGCACTTATTGACACTACTATCCATCAATACTGCTGATGCACACGTCATTGGTTTCCACGATTGGCCCCAACAAAGAGAAGGACTGGAAGACATCGCCTACTGGGCATATGAGGATGGTTGGTATATCTCCCCCGTCCGTGAAACTCAGTACACTGGAACTCGAGTGGGGCTATTCATCGAAAAGTCCTCTGAACTGGAGATTGATATTGAAGCCAGGTGGGTTTCCGATACTGAGAAGGGTCAGTGGATGAGACTACAGAACACCTTTGACCTTCCAACTTTAGAACTGTGGAACCAGGACTTTGATCAAGCGACTCGCGCTATTCAATTCCGAACCAAACAGCCTAGTGCTATGGAGTACATCGAATGGGACTTGTTGCATCCCACTGATGAATACGATTACCGAGACAGTGCTGAAGAAGACACCGGTTTTTTTGTTCCGCTAATGCCGTCTTACCCACCACCGGCTTCTACCTACCTATCGAATGAGTTGATCAACCTCGGTGTGGTAGCTAGAACCGATTGGGGTGCTTCGAGCACAGGTTGCACTACACCAGAGAACGACTGGTATCGAATGGCCATTCACCACGTGGCATCCAGTCAAACCTACAACGGATCGATTGAGGCTAGAGTTCAAGCTTTGCAGGCTTGGGCAATGAGTTCCGGTGGGTTCTGTGACATCCCCTATCAGTACTTGGTTGGATACGATGGGAGCCTTTGGGAAGCGAGACCCATCAACCGATACAGTGGTGCCACCGGCGGTGGACAGAATGATGGCAACATCGCGGTATCTTTTATTGGATGCTACGATCAATCTGCTTGTATGAGTTCATATGGATTCTATGATACCCC
>CALDQI010000555.1:0-3057 GCA_937911635.1 uncultured Pseudomonadota bacterium
GCCACACGTTGGCGCTGTCCTCCGGACATCTCTTTTGGATATCGCTCCAACAGTTCGACCAAACCAAGTAACTCAGCCACTTCCTTTACCTTTTTAGTCCGTTCTTCTTTGGGTACCTTTGCCATCTTTAACGCAAAGCCCATATTTTCAGCCACAGTCATGTGTGGATACAAAGCATAAGATTGAAAGACCAACGCAATATCTCTTTCTGCTGGGGGTAAGGTCGTCACATTGACGTCCCCAACCGTGATGTCTCCGTCTGTAACAGGTGTCAAACCGACCAAGCACTTCAGTAGAGTGGACTTTCCACAACCGGATGGACCGACGAGAACAACGAACTCACCATCTTGAATATTTAAATCAATTCCATTTAAAATGGTGGTTACATTCCCTTTGGGATCAGAGTATTGTTTTTTCAACGCAGAAAATTGTATGGTGGCCACAGTCGGCTCCTATCTAAAAAGTACACATGCTTCTTAATTCGATTTAGAGTGAAGTGTACCAATAAATGTTCTGCGGTATTGTACTGTTTCTGGTTCAATATCCAAAGCACACTGAGAATCCACCCATTTTGTCTGTACAGAATACCCCATCCAAAATGGTGTCTGTAATACACCAGAGTGTATCCAATCTGCACATTTCTGTTCGGTTGTCAGTATCGGTGCCAATTGTCGGACAGACTCCGTCAACGTTCGCCGCTCGTCTTCTAGGCTTTGATCTATCTGTTTGGTTTGAAGTTCTTTGAGCGACTCAAAAGAGGGAGGGTTCGGAACCATTTGATACTGAATATCACTCTCAGACCGTTTAGAACTTTGAGGGATGGTCACCAACCCTTCTAAAAAGTGAATGCGAATGTAGGTAGACGAATCTAGAAATTGAGGCTCTGTGTCAAATTCAACGATCCAATCAAAACCATCTGTCTCAAGAGAGGCGTATTGAACCTCTGGAGTCAACCAATGTCGATCAAACACAAAGACTCGAACACCCTCATCATCAAAAACCAAGGCGCCTTTGACCTCACCGGATGCCGTCTGTAAAGAGAATGCCCCTTCAGTCCAATCTCTTCTCTGTTGGTCAATTCGTTTCTGAGTGGATGACCTCCGCGTCTCCAACAAATTTTGCTCTAAAGGTACCGACTGAAGTAGTCCTTCTTCGAATCCTGGGATGCCAACCGTAGGGATCTTTATCACACCATTTTGGATGCGAACAGTGTACTCCACCTCACCAACCCCCGCCTGGGTTAGGAACCGGAGATGCCTCGTATCCTCAGCACTTGATTCGAGGATTGCCTCTACGCATTCCCCACCCGCCGTCATTGAAGTAGATGTTACAAATGAAGCACACACTGTGGAGCCAAACAGTCCATTACCGACGTGCATTTCGAACAAAACATCTTCACTGTGATAAGACGACACCCCACTCTGTAAGGACGCGTCCTTACAGGAGAAGCCTATCCACAGAAATGCCGTAAGGAATCCACCCAATCGTCCTCCTTGCCGGGTAGCATGACAATTCGAAGGTTGACCTCATTATTGGGAGTTGACCCCAATAGCATCCATCGACCTTCTCCCAAATCTTTTAACTTCAACTGCCCATTGCGATCTGTGCGCAACAGTACCCCTTTATCCGACGCCAGCACCAACCACTGCTCCGTGATCACAAGTCGACCATGCGTATGCGTTGGTTGATTGGCCGCCATATTCAAATGACGAGACGAAGCCGTCACAATCATCGCCAGATTGTCCACCACTTCTCGGATGGGTGTCTGAGAGAGTTTTGTAAACCCAATGCGGCGTTGCTTACGAAGCCAAACAAAGACTGTTTGAAACAGGAACCATGTTGACAGAACAACCAAAACAGATATAAACAAAGTCATATCGATCCTATATCTCCTTTTGAAAGGGTCTGACAAAGCAAAAAGGAATACAGCGTTATGCAATCTCCATCTCAATACATTATTGAAGGTTTGTTATCCGTATTGCAAGCCAAACAAATGAGTACTGGTGCGTTGGCAAAACAACTCGGAAAGACAAAGAAGGAAATCAAGTCCATTCTCTCTGGCACTGTGCCCCTAACTGTAGATGACTTAAGCGCCATTGGAAACGCACTGAATCTACAAGATACAGACCTGCAGCAATTCATTCAACTTCCCGAGTCCACTTCACATCCCAGTTCAGATAACGAATCCGAAAAAATCGGACTGACAAATGTATCTGAACCCAGTGACGAAACTTCGTGGCAACCAAATCCAGTCGGAACCCATTCCATGCAGGTCTTAAAATTGGGATTTGCGCTTGGTTGCAATTTATTTTTTACTGTCAGTACCAAAGATTTAGAAGACTCTGGAGTGCCCGAGTCCGTATTGAAGCAGTATGGCGCCACCTTGCCCATTCGATTGGACGCTGATTTTTTCCACCACTACAGACCAGAATACTTTGATGATGGAGTGGAAATACGATTGTCCTTTGATGCAGTATACACCTGCTTCTTTCCATGGCACGTGTTTGAACAAATCACATTTTTTGTTTCAGATGATAAGCCACCGGAACAGTCCTCACCATCAAAGGGTCCAACTCTTCGTATTATTGACTGATAGTTGTCCGCTCTGTTAACTTGATTGCAATACATCCGTCGCTTCATGTGTATACAAATGAGGCTACACTCCAAGGGGATAACATGTGGACTCTTTTATCACTCATTTGGCTCGGCACCGCAGCTCATGCAGGAAACAATATTGATTCCGAAGATAGAGCCATCATCGAAGAATGGCTGTATAGCGTAGACGAGAAGACTCCCCATGGACGTCTACAAGTCGCGATCCAAGCCTTTGAAAGTGAGCCTTCTAGAGAAACAGTCCTCGCCTTCGGCAGTACACATCCACATATTGCTTTCATGCTCACAGACCCTCTCTCGAGAATGGCGCTGATTTATTCTGTGTTGCTTCCCAGTCCCGACAGAAATCGCTTGAGAAAAGGGGATGGTGTCATTCGTCAGTTTGATAAAATGGGTAAGGCTGAGAAAAAGCAGGCCGTCCTGCTCGAAGATGGGAGGACGGGG